>JAJYAH010000394.1 GCA_021779635.1 Pseudomonadota bacterium
CACCAGCGCCTTCTCCGAGGTGCGCCGGGGCTCCAGGAACGGCGGGAAATAGCTGCCCTGCCGCAGCTTCGGGATGCGGAGTTGCAGCGCGCCGAGCCGGGTGCCCAGCGTCCGGTCGCGATACCCATTGCGGTACGTCATCCCGTTTCTGATGCCGAGTAATCACCATATCCCGCAAAAATAGAGACTTTAGAGCACATTGGAGGATTTGACCGGCCCTCACCGTCGACCCCGGCTCAGGAATGCCATCAGGTCCTCCTCGGACACCCGAACTTGCCGTCCGACATCGTGCGAACGCAGGTCGCCGCGCGCGATGGCCCGACGGACGGTCTTGGCGCAGACACGCAGGAATTCGGCGGCCTCGGCCACGGTGAGCAAACGAGGGATCCGCCGCGACTGCGTCGTGGTAGCGCCCCGCGAAGCCGTCTTGGCCGGCGGCCAGGAACGGTCGAGGCCGCGGTCCGACGAGTCGCGACGGCTGGTCATCTGGTCCGGGACCTCACGGCGGCCACGTGGCACCGTGCCGTGGCCAGCGGCCGGCGCCGGCTGTTTCGGGGTGGCCTTGCGTGTCGGGGGAACGACGCTGGCTCCCGGACGCCTATCGCCCACCTCGACTTTCCGGGGTTCCTGCGCGGCCGAGGGGCTTGGAGCACCGATCTTGGGATTGGTCGCCGCCTGCGGCGGCACACAGGTCTTGGCCGACGCCCCGGCGAACAAGTCCAACTGCGAGACCAATGCGTCGGCGCCGTTGTGACGTTCCACGTCCGCGGCGACGCCGCGGACGCCTGACCGACCATCCCGCCGCTCCGTCGCCGGCATTACCGACGCGGCAACCGACCGTTCAGCGGTCGGCGTGTCTGCGATCCGATCCATCCGTGTTCCCTGTCGCTGCTAAGGCGGCGAAGGGTAGGAAGGTCGGCAAGAATTTACAACAGGCGTTATCCTATTTCCTAGGCAAGAATGATCGCGATCACCTTGCAGATCGTCGCGCCGGCGATGGGCAGTCGGGAACCACTGATCTCGACCTCATGTTCGGTGAGGTCCGTCAGGTCGCCGGCCACGACGATTTCTTGTCCCCTGAGCACAACCACCACGTCACCTCGCCGCGCCGGTTGAGCAAAGCGGACATAGGCAAAATCGCCAGGATGCAGGCGGCCACGCTGCCGCGTGATCCACAGCCCGCACGACACCGGACCGGCCAGATCGCGTGGCGTTATCCATTCACGCGCCGCGGCGGGATCAAGACTGTCGGTATCCAGGTAGACTGGAATCCGGGCGCCAGTTGCCTGGGCGACTGGCGGCGCGGGTAATTCGGACGCACCCACGAGGGGACGGCGGCTCAATCCCGGGGGACGAAGTGCATCTTCGGACAGACCCAGCATGGACGCTACGATCGGGCGCACATCTTCGGGAAGAAATCTAGGACTCTTTTGTCCACTGCGACCATGCAGATATTGGTGCATGTAGGCCTCGTTTTTGCCGATCATCCTCGATATTTGTTTCATCGTGATGCCCAATTCTTGCGCTTTCCGAGTGATCAGTGCACGCGGGGCATCGACATCGGTTTCCTCATCCATCGTGGAACGCTCATATCCGTGTTTCGCGTTCACAATAGGAAATGCCCTATAAAATTGCCAACCAAATTCGCCGAAATCAGCCAGGAACGCCGATCAGCGCTGACAGTCAGACCCTGCCCGGGAGCCGTGCGGTGCGTCGTGGGGTTCGCGCTTTCGAGGCTCGTGGCCAAGCTACGCCGAGGAGGAAATGCCGGGGAACATGCCCCTGCCCCACCCTGTCGTCAGCTCCGGGTGGGCTGCCGCCGCGGCACGCACGAATTCGCGCTTTCGCGAAATCGCTAAGTGTGGTATTTAACGAAACCGTTCTTTCGTCTTTTAAAGAATTCGCGAAAATGCAAACCATCGTTGTCTGGAACCCCAAGGGCGGCGTCGGCAAATCGACCGCGACCGTCCATATCGCCCTGGCGGCCGAACTCATGGGCGACGGCCCGGCGTTGATCTGCGACGTGGACAGCCAGGGCAGCACGGCCGACTGGCACAACTTCCGGCAGGCCAGGGAATTGAAGGGGCCGGGCTACGCGCCTTTGCAGATCGCCACGCTCAAGAGCCAGATCGACCAGCTCGACGCCGCCGGCGCGGCCTATCTGTTCATCGACATGAAGGCGGGCGTCGGGCCGAACGACGATGCCATTCTCGCGCAGGCGGATCGGGTGCTGATCCCGCTGAACCCCAAGCCCGCCGACATGCTGGCGCTCAACAAGCAGATGCCGGCTATCCGCAAGGCCGGGAAGCCCTTCACCTTCCTGCTCTCGCGCTGCCGCCACAATCTGCGGACCAACAGCAGCACGAGCGCGGCGCTCGGCGTCCTCGGCCATGTCGTGCCGGCGTTGATGTACGAACGCGAAATCTACTCCGACACGTTCGGCCACGGCCTGACGGCGTTCGAGCTGGAACCGGACGGCACGGCCGCGAACGACATCCGCGTCGTCTGGCTGGCGTTCAAGCAGCATCTCGCGGGCAATAATTAGCGAAGGGACGAATGCGCGAAATGACGAAACGTGTAGCACCCGACCTGTCCAAGCTGCTCGCCGCGACCGCCGTTCCGATGGCCGATGCGGCGGCGCCCCCGCCCGCCCCGCCTCCGGCCGCCAATGACGCTCCCGCCCCGCCCGCGCCGGCGGCCAAGGCTGCCGCCGTGCCGCGCCTCGCCCCCCGTGCTGCGGCCCCGGACGAGACGGCGACAGCCAATCTCGAAAACCTGAATTTCAAGGTGCCCCGGTCCTTCCGGAAGAGGTTCCGGGATTGCGCCTACAAGGCCGATCTCAAGCACAACGAATTGCTGTTCGCCGCACTCGATGCCTGGGAATCCCTGAACGACGGCAAGAATTAGCGAATTCGCTAATTATTTCAATCGTTAATTAGCGCGTTGAATTTCGTCGTTGTCCTGACAATGTACACATATTAAGAGGCGTCGGAAAGGATATGACCATGACGATCACACCCGATAACCGTTCCGAGCGCGTCGATCTGCGGATGACGCCGACCGCCAAGCGCACGCTGATGCAGGCCGCGGCCGTCGAGAACAAGACCCTGACCGACTTCCTGCTCGATCGCGGCTTGCAGGCGGCCTTCGACACGCTGGCCGATCGCCGGACCTTCGTGCTTGACGACGAACGCTGGCAGGCTTTCGTCGCCGAGCTTGACCGGCCCCCGCTGGACAATCCCCGGCTGCGCGAGCTTCTCAACCGCCGGCCGGCCTGGGAAGCGTGAGCGGCGGCAGTTCCGGCTCTCCGCAGCTGGCCGCGCCGCAGCCTCTTGGCGCCGATCACGAGGTTGAAGCCTTCGCATGCGGCGTCGAGCAGCTCGACGACTGGCTGAAACGCCACGCGCTGCGTAACGAGGTCGATGGCGGCTCCCGCACCTTCGTGGTCTGCGCCGGTTCGCGGGTTGTCGGCTACTACAGCTTGGCCGCCGGTTCCGTGGTGCATGGCGTCGCGACGAGCCGGGCGCGCAGGAATATGCCGAATCCGGTGCCGGTCGTGCTGCTGGGCCGGCTGGCGATCGACCGGACTTGGCGGGGCAGGGGTCTCGGCGGCGATCTGCTCCGCGACGCCGTGCTGCGCGTCCTGTCGACGGCGCAGAATATCGGCGTCCGGGCAATGCTGGTGCATGCGATCTCCGACGAGGCCAAAGCCTTCTACGAGCGGTTCGGCTTTCGCGTGTCGCCGGTCGAGCCGATGACGCTCATGCTCACGATCGCGGAAATGCGCCGGACCTTCGCCGGCGACCATTGAGTTTCCCGGCCTCGTCCTTTCGCACATTCGCCTATTAGCGAATTCGTCCCGTCGCCAATTACCGCATCTTGGCGGGCAAGCGCCCGTGCCGCGCGCCGGAACCCGCTGCTTGTGGATCGGCGTGGGGTTCCGACGCCGTTCGGCATCACAAGTGACTGATCTTGCTAACACAAGGGGGGTCACCAGATGGCGCTTGTTCACCCCCCCTGAAACAATAGCCGTGCCGCCGGCGATGGTGGGTAGCAGAGACCTGTAGCGTGCCCGGGCCGTCGATAACCTGGCCTTGCACGACGTAACGACGTCATGTTATGCGGACACCGTCATATAATGGCGTAGGGTCGTATTCATGCCTGTCCTGACCATCGCCAGCAGCAAGGGCGGACCTGGCAAGACCACGGTCGCTATGCTCCTGGCCTCATCCCTTGCTCAAGAAGGCATTCAGGTCGTTGCACTCGATGCCGATCCAACCCAGGCCTTCAGCCGGTGGGCGGCTTCCGCCTATGAGGGGGGCGCCTTCATCTGCATCGCGGAGCCGGACGAGACACGCTTGGCCCATCTGATCGACCGGCACGCCGATACCGCCGATTTGGTCATTGTTGATACTGCGGGCTTCGGAAATCGGGCTGCCGCCGTCGCCATGACGTCCGCCGACATCATTCTCATCCCAGCCCTCGCTGGCGAACCGGATGTCACAGAGGCGGAGAAGACCTGGAGGCTGGCCGAGGGCCTCGCCCGCGCCGCAAGACGCCAAATTCCAGCCTTCGTCCTGCTGAACAAAGTGCGGCGGACCACGCTGTCAAAGCACGCATCGGCGGAGATCGAGCGAGCGTCGATCCCGCGCCTCGATGCGACCCTCTCCGACCTCGTCGCCTACGGTGAACTGTCCTACGGAACCCGCCTGCCAACGTCCGGACCCGCACATGCCGAGGTCTCCGCGCTGGTTCTGGAACTCCGGACCAAGGGATATGTCCCAACGTCCATACATAGCGCCATAACGGCGTAACAACATGACGAAGGCACCCCTCAAGCCCCGCTCTCGTCCCTCGGCCGCGGAAGCGCTTCAAGTTGTCGCCACGCAGACGCCAACGCTTCCCCCGACGACTGTCGAACGGTCAGACCGCGCGACGACCCTCAATCTCAGGCTGAGGGAGAGCTCGGTCGATGCGATCACGAGGGAAGCCAAGATTCGCGGCCTCACAATCAAGCAGCTGATCATGGAAGGCGCCAAAAACCTGGGAGTCCCGATCGCTCCCGCCGATCTGGAGGACCGAACGCCGCGACGTAAGGTCGCGATATTGTAACATCTTCACTACGTCGTTACGTATAGCTTATCGACACTAGAGCCCGCCAATCGTCCAGGCGATCCGGCATGGATGCGACGACCCTTCAAGGCGCAAGCGACAGCGACTCGGAGCAGAAGTTATCCACATTTGTCCCGTGGGGTTTACCGACGCGGCCCCGTGCAGCATAGGTTATCCACCGATTGTCCGGGTTATCCCGAGGGGTCTACTGACGTCTGGTGTGGGGTCTACCGACGCGACTCGCCCATAAACCGAGTCGTCCCGAGGGGTCTACTGACGAATCTACTAAAGAGAAGATCTACTAAGCTTCTACTAGCTCCGTCAGTAAACCCCACATTGACTTGCAGCTGGCGAACGCTCCAAATTCAACAACGAATGTTATGAAGCGGCGTCATGGGTGAAATCCACCAGCTGGTGATCCAGCACGGAAGAAAGCAGGCTCGGGAACTGGTCCCCGCCAACCAGCGGGCCTTGGTCGACATCGCCGCCGAAATCCTGGCCGACGAAGCGCAACGGATTGGTATCACCTACTCCGGTTTCTGCCTGACAGGTTTCCCACACAAGAAACTGGCCGACGAGGCCGCTTGGGAAAAGACCGGGCACAACGTCACGCTGCTCATCGAACCAGGGCGCATGAAAACCGGCCCGGGAGCCAGCGTCCTCTTTGGCGTGCCTTATGGTGCCCGAGCTCGCATCATCATGATCTACCTCCAGACGCACGCCTTGCGGTCAGGCGGTCGGCAAGTGCAGCTGGGACGGTCCATGCGCGACTGGATGACCCGTATGGGGCTTTCCTCAGGAGGCGAAACCGCAAAGGCGCTGCGTGACCAAGCCCGCCGAATTTCGGCCTGCCACATCAAATTTTTCTGGTCTGGCACGGACGGGGAGGGGCGCCGCGGCGACGGTTTTAGGAAGGGCGGCATCGTCACCGATGGGTTCTTCTTTCGTGAAGAGGACGAAGACCGGCAGGGCACGCTGTTCGAAGACGTCGTGACCCTAGACGAAGCGTTCTACGAGGCACTGCGGGACCACCCCGTGCCGCTATTGGAGACCGCGATCCAGAAGCTCAAGGAAAAATCGCTCGCGCTCGATATCTACGTCTGGTTGGCCTACCGCCTTCATTCACTGCAAAAACCCACACCGGTCAGCTGGATATCGCTGTTCGCGCAGTTTGGTACCGGCTTCCGTCTTGCCCGGCAGTTCAGACCATACTTCCTTGAGGCGCTGGCAGCCGCCACGGCGGCCTACCCAGATGCGAAACTTAGCCTCGAGCCCGAGGGCATCATCATGTACCCGTCGCTGCCTCCGATCACGAAGATAGGCTGAGCGTCAGTAGACCCCACAGTTGCGAGGCTTCCACCAACTGCCCCGCACCACGGTTGAACGAGACACCCCGTAAGCGGACGAATTCCGCCCTGGAAGTGTGCGATGGAGAATCCCGAGGCAGGCAAGGAGCGGCCGGACGCCGAGGGCGACATGCACGGCCTTGTTGCGTACCAGCCCTTCGTCGCGGATTTTCACGCGCAGGGCGT
>JAJYAH010000395.1 GCA_021779635.1 Pseudomonadota bacterium
GTTGACACAGGCCAACTCAAACGAAGAAATTCTAATTTCTGGCTTAGGTACATTCCAAGCTGAGAAAATTGTTGGCACGCAAGTAAGTGCCCAAAAGGACAAGGTAAGCGTTGGTACCGTGAAGGCGGTCTTTAAGGATGATGTTCAGACGTTTGCATTCATCCAAGCGCCTCAGGCGTGGTTTCCGCTCGGCGTATCGAATGAAGTTATTTTGCCGACTAAGAGACTAATTTGGAATCTAAAGAAAGACGGGTCGCTTATAGTCTATATCCCAGAAGACACCGTCAAAGATCTAAAATGGATGGCGCGAAACGCTCCGGCTACTGTAAACGTCGGCGGCGGCTCTGTCACTGGCTCCGGCGGCGGAGCCGTCGATAAAAGAGCGCCAGCCATGTGGTTGCGCGACTAAACATTCGCGACTGGCAGCGGTTTTGATCTGTGCCAGGCCCAATCCCTAGCGGCTTCCCTCGACGCGCGATCGGCGGAATCATGGGCCCATGCCGCGCGATCCTTACGTCCGTGAGAAGTTCACCCGGGACTTGTCCTTCGCCCGGCAGTTGGCGCGGGAATACTTTGAGCGGTACCCAAAGGATCGATACGCCACCGAGGTTGAGAGCTGGCGCCAGATCCAATCTCAAAATATTGAGTTCACGATGAAGCGGCTGCGTGAGCCGGCCAGGCCGGCTTGATGCGTGAGCCTACCGGCTGGTCACGCGAATTCGACGAACCGATCGAACTGCCGCGCGGCCGGAAGCTCGTCACGCTCGAGGACGCCGGCAACTACATCACCAAGCTTCCCAAGGCCGAGCATAGCGCGCCAGAGTGGCAGGCAGCGATGGAGGCGTTGATCCTTGTCGCAACCCGCGGCGGCCCGACAATGTTGGCCAGGATCGGCGTCATGCGGGCGCTGAACCGCCACGTCGTCCGCGTTTTCAACGCCGATCGGAAAGAGACGCATTGGGGCAAGCGGAAGCTGAAGCGGGAGATGTAAACCATCATGTGAATAATGGGGAAGCAACCGTTTTCCGTTTGCAACCTGACCTTGAGCGGCAAACGCTTCGTGACTGCGCGAATCAGCGCGGCACGGAGGCTCAACAAAAATGTCAGAGAAGCCAGGCGCGCCCGACGCTGCTGTCCCACCCTATGAGGACAGCAGCACAGCCCCTTTTGTATATTTCGACCTGGTACCGACACACGGCATTATGAACGGAGCCATTCAAATTGAATTGGCTGCGCGCGTCTTGTTGCCCAAGGATGGCGGCGTTTTGGTGAAATTCGTTAGCTGCGGCCGGCTCAGGTGCAGCCCAGTCGCGGCGGGGCATCTGAGGGACGCTCTCATCGGCGCCCTGAAAATGCTGGAACAGCCTGAAGAGGGCCCGACTGCAGCGTCCAAGCTCAACTAGCCATCTTAGCGAAGCCATATCAATACAGTCCCCCGCTGCCGCTCGCGTCACCGACGGCGCTGGTTGCCGCGCCCGTCACGGCAAGCGACAGACCTCCGGTAGCTGGGGCCAGGGCAATGCTGGCCACCGCGGCAACCCCTTTCATCGCGGCGCCAATGAAGTCACCTGTGGCCGCCGTGCTGCCGGCGGCCACTGTCTGCTGCGCAAGGCTTTGCTGCTCACCCGCGATCTGTTGCTGCTCGCCCGCGACGGTCATGGTTTGCGCGGCCATCTGTTGCTCGGTGGCCGCCGTCGACCGGCCCGCTGTCGCCAGCGTGTTGTATGACGTCGCCTGTTCTTCGTATCCGGCCTCGGTAATCAGGCCCTGCTGTGCCAGCACACCTTTGGCCAATGCTCCCTGGGAAGCCGAGTCGCGCAGGATATCGCCGGCACTGCCGCCACTGCTAAACCCCGAGGCCGCGCCAGCCGCCTCACCAGAGCCGATGGTCTGCGTGATCTTTCGATTTTCCTGCGCTTGCTGAATGCGCGTGCTTTGCGCCGTGAAGTTCGCGTTGGCCGTCGCAAGTCCGGCGGCGAGACTATAGTTCGACGCCTCCGCGAGGTTGCCGGTCGCCTCGGTCTGCAACGCCTCCGCGTTGATCTGCGTGCCCTGCGCGGTGATCAAGGTGCCCTGCGCCGTGATCTGCAGGCCTTGTGCCTGCAATGCGGCCTGATCCTGTGCGCTCAGCCCGGCGAATACGCCGGATACCGCGCCGCCGATATTGCCGGCCTGGCCGGCTACGGCGGATGCGCCGGGACTGCCAAAAAAGTCGGACGGATTTGAAAACAGCGTCGCCATCAGTGGACCTTTCTTCCTACATCGCGCGCTTCCGCGATCAGCTTTCCGACGGCAAGCAGCCGCTCCTTGACCGGCGCTCGGCTTCCGATGACATCTCGAATGCGGTCGCTGATCTCGATCAGCTCGGGGCGTTCGTCGTGAGCGAGGATCACGACGAAGCGCTCGATTGCCGCCAGATGCTCAAGCCAAATGTCATCTGCGGGCGATACCGCAGCGAATGCAGGCCTCGCTCGGATCTCGGCGATGAAATTGTTGATAATGGCGGTCATACTGGAATCCCTAGCGGAAGGATACGGTGATATCCGGAGTTGCGGTCGCGGTGACGATGGTCAGGCCGGTCCAGAACTGCACGTCATAAGTGAAGCAGCCGCCGACGCTGGCGAACGACGTGATGGTGCCGATCTTGGTGCCGCTGCCGGCAGTGTTGTCGTAGATGGTCACCGTGCCGGTCGCGGCCGGGGTATTGATGCAAATAGTATGCAGGAAGCCCGAAACCGACTTGAGCGTGGTAGTCGTGTCGGTGGTGATGTTGGCATAGGCATAGACCAGCGGCTGTTGGGCTGCGGCCGGACAGACCGCGAGCAGCAGGCCGAGAATAATGGCAAGGGCCTGGCGCATCCCGCCGTTCCTAAGCCGCGAAGCCCCGGTCCCGAATTTGGCCGCGCCAGACCTGGGCGGCGCCCTCGCCGTATTTCTGAAGAATGCCTTCCTCGCGGAGCTTCACGCGTACCACCGCGATTTGTTCGACAAGTGCCTCATGCTCGGCGGCGAGTGCTGCGCTCTGACGTTTAAGGCTTTGGACGAGGCGATCCTGTTCCGCCAGGCTGTAGACCGAACTCTGACGAGCCGAGATGTTATCGGCCGCGAGGTTGCTGTGATCGGCAAGCATGGTGTGGCCGCGGGCGATCTCCGACCATTCCTTGTCGGCGAGGTCCTTGCGCCGCTGCTTCAACTCAGCGAGGTTGAATTCGAGCTTGCCGAGATTGGCGATGGCCTGCTCGTCGACCGAGAGCGCACCGCTGCCTTGCTCCAACGAAAGTCCGGTGAAGCGGCATTTCTGGTGATCTGATCCGAACACCTTGGCGTTCATGATGTCGTTCATCGGTCAATCCTCCTCGTCGTCGTCATCGGTGCGCGCGGCGAGCCGGCGCGCTTCGCAGGCCGCAAGGTCCTTTCGCATCCGGGAAAGGTTGTCTTCGTAGCCGGGCTCGGGGCCGTTCGGGCTGCGTTCTGTTTGATTTTTGACATAAGCCTCGATGTGTTGCGCCGTCACGTTGCCGGCGGCGCCCAATCCCTGCTCGATCGGCTTGCCTTCCTTGTCGGTCTTGTGGCCTTCGCCGAAGACGTCCCGCGTGGCGATGCGCTTCGCCTCTTTCCTGATTTCCCTGCGGACTTCCTTCGGAAGCATGTCGAGGCTTGCGACCTGGCGCTGGGAAAGCTGCTTGTCGATGAATTGCAACGAGGCTACGGAAACGGCGGTCATGTGTTTTTCTCCTCAGTTCGAATCTGAATGTTTCATCTCGCGCAGATAGGCGAGCACGGCGTCACGCTGGTCGGATGGGACGCGCGTCAAGAGCGAATGGCAGAGCACCGCGACGTGTCCGCTGCGATGTTGTTCGGGAGACGCGATTATGGCTTGCAGGACCGGGTTGAGATGGATGCTCACCGCCTCAAGTTCGGCCCGGCTGACGTCGGGAAGGTCGTTGATTGCGACGCGCATCAAATGGCCCCCAAACCAAGCGATAGTCCGGCCGGCCCCAGCGCAAGGCGCTGCTGTTGAAGCTGAAGCCTCCGCCTTCGTTCTTCTGCCGTTTCATCTTCGACTTGCCGGGACAGCGCGTCACCGCCGAGGCCGAGTGACTGCGCTGGCGCGCTCAATCCTGGCACAGACATTCCGATCACCATCGTCATGCTCCCAGCTTGATCGGCGAGGAAAGAATCACGTCGAGCAGCAATTTCTGCTGCTTGGCTTCGTGATTTCCGGCAAAGTATTTTGCCCGCCACTCTGCGTCAGAAAATAAAGATTCCTTCTTCGCCACGGCCATCCGGTACTCGTCCGCCGATACGGCGGCGCCGGTGCGGACGTGTTCCAGAACGTCGGCCGAAACATCGGACAAGGTGCCGAGATGTTCGGCCTGTTCGGCGCGCTGCGCCTCGGGCGTCGGGCCGCCCATGCTGATCGAGCCCTGCGCGGGCGCGTAGGCGAATTCATGAAGCCGGGCCAGCTCCTCGCGGGTCGTGTGATCCCCGCTCAGATGGCGTTTTACGAAGTCCGGATTTGCTTTCAGCTCCGCGATGCGGGCGCGCGCCTGGTCGGCGGGCATTGCCGGCGGCAACGGCAAACCGAGTTCCACCGCGGCGCCCTGGGAATCGCTCATGTCAAGCGGCCTCCGAGGCGTCAGGCAACCGCGGCAACTCCGCAATGCGGATATCTTCGATCAGCGAGGCGCAGAGCTTGATATCGCGCTCCGCCAGATCGCCGATGCGCGCGGGCAAATCCGCCAACAGTGTTGGCGCGACACCCGGGTTCTGCATCCGCAACGCGCTCGCGATGGCGCTGGGCGCGTAGGAATAGGCCGCACCGTCGAACAGCTTGATCGGCGGGAACAAGTGGTGCGGCCATGCCGTGAAGGGTTGTCGGCAGGCCTTGGCATGATCCTGCAGGGCAGCGCTCAATTCTCGGGCCGCCTGGATGATGCGCGCGGCCGCGGCAACCCTCTCATCGGCAAAGTTCTTTTCAAACGCGGCCAGCGCTTCGGCCTTCTGCTGCTGGCGCTGGTCGGTTTTCTCGCGCCGGCTCTGCTTCTGAAAAGCGGCGACGCGGTCCTGGTGCGTTTCCACCCGGCGCCGCACGGTCGCGATCGTGGCAGCAAGTTTCACGGCCTCGGCAGGATCGTCCGCCAACAGCGCGGCCGCGCGTTGCTGCTCGAGGTCGGCGATCTCGCGTTCGCAATCGGCGATCGCGCGCTGTTCTGCCGCAAGCCTATGCGCGGCGGTCGGTCTAATTGCTTCGACGATTTTCGCCATCAGGCTTTTTTCCTCATTCCGCGCTGGCGGAATTGGTGGCGCTGGTGCTGCCGCGAGTGGCGGCGCCGGATTCGGTAAAGCTGTCGGGCCGGGCGCCTCGCTCGGCTGCAATCTGGCTGAGACGCTGGTACAAGAGTCGGCGCGCCATGTTCGCCACGCATCGATCGGATTCATTCGCCAGTTGCTCCACAAAGGCATGAGCCGGAGCGGCGACCCGCATTCCGATCAGCTTGTCCTTTCGCATCAGTGCGCCCTCTCGCCCGACGGCGCGCCGATAGCCGGACGCGAGGCCCCGGCTATGGCGAGCGCCGCATAGTGGTCAATCAGGATTTTGCGGATCAGATTCGAAATCGAGCGATTGCGCGCCGCTGCGTCGGCCGCAAGCTGTTCCCGCAACGGGCCCGATAGTTTTAAGCAATGCTGCGCATCGTTCTTTCTCATGAGTGTAATCATGGGATTGTTTGGTAATGCCAGCAACGCCCACTAAGGCATTGAGGAATCCGCCTCGACGAGCAGCCGCAAGCCAAGGATCCGGTACATTCGCGCGCTCGTGGTCGCCGTCGGCTCGCGGTCGCCACAGAGAAGCTTTGCGCAGTAGCCGTCGCCCCATCGCTCGCCATGTGCGCGCGCGTCCTCCTGGGCGCGGAAATCAACCTCGCCATATGTCCAGCCGAGCACGGCAATCCGCGCGCGCCACAGCGCAATCAATTCGGCCGGCGTACCCGTAAACCGCTCAGTCATCGGTCAGGCCCCCGGGTCGCAAACGCCGTGCGGGACTCGCTGGTGAGTTTTTTCGGTCCCGCGGTGTCGGCATGGGCCCGGTCCCAAAAATCGCATGGGCGAGTCCCGCTGGGCGGCCTGATCGCTGGCAGAGAACATGGCCCCGGTCTTTTGTGGCGGAAAGGCAAAGGTTTTGGAGAGGGCCGCGAAAATGGAGAGAGATATCGGATATAGCAGCGACAAGAGTTTCCTTGCCCCACCCCGCCCCGCCCCGGTCTATTTCGGCCCGATCCGTGGGGATGGAGTTTGGGCCTCGCGCAGCGCAGCGCCCGCGCCTGCCGCGTCGAGCAGATCGCGCGCGTGTGCGCACGGCGGCGCACGCGGGTCTTAGGCTACTTGCTGAAGCTCTCAAGTTAGCGCGCGCGAAAAGTCCGCTCCGTGATTTTCCATCATGTGGCCGAGGCCATGAAATGCCAGCAAATGGCGCATTTCCGCAGCAATCATGCGAGCGTGTGGGCGCTGTGTGGGCAATAGCGCTTGCCGCCGCGCCTGATCGAGGCCTCGGACTGGATTGCTTCGCTATCTTTCGATGCCAGTCAGTCGACGCCTGGGCTAACAGTGATAACGTGATAACAGGCGGATGGC
>JAJYAH010000015.1 GCA_021779635.1 Pseudomonadota bacterium
ATTTTTGGCGCCTTATCCTGACCGCACTCATCGCAGCCATCAGCGTCCAATCCGCCCTCAGATCAGCTTCTTAACGGGCGACTTTGTAGCCCTGCATGCTCTGGTTTTTTGTTTGACGCGTTTTCTTGCGCGAACCGAATCCGGGGCAGGCTTTCGCTCGAAAACGCTCCAGTTCTGCCCTGACAATTTATGCGCCGCCTCCTGATGCGAGCAGCCGGCGTTCGCGGGCTCTGATAATGCCGACCACCGTCTCGTTGACGGGTGTTGCCACGCCGAGCGGCTTGCCCAGCCGCGGGATCGCACCATTGATGGCGTCAATCTCGCATCGGCGGCCGGCGTTATAGTCCAGCAGCATCGACGGGCGTGCATCCGGAATTTTGCCGCCCAGCTTGCGGATGTGCTCGATCGGATCGCCGACGTTGAGCCGAACCTTCGCGGCGGCCGCCACCGCAACGGCTTCCTCGGCACAACCCCGCGCCACGTTCCAGGCGTCCGGATCGGAGAGGATTTCGCCAATCGTCAGCCCGGTCGTGCAGGACGTGCCGGAGAAGGCGACGTTCATGATCAGCTTTTCCCACACCATCTGCTTGATGTCGTCGAACAGCGCGACCTTGAAGCCGGCCGATTCCCAGATCTTCGCCGAGGCTTGCAGAAGCTGCTTTGGCAGCCCGGCAAATGCGCCGAACCGGATCATCTCCATCCCGTTGTGATGCGCATGCCCCGGCGCTCGAATCGAGGCGCCGAAACCTCCGACAACGCCGACGGCAATACGATCGGCGCCAAGGATCGGTGCTGCGATTTCCGGCGATCCGAGACCGTTCTGGATGGTCTGCACGATTGTCTCCGGACCCAGCAATGGAAGGCAGGAACGCGCCGCCGCCTCCAAGTCGAACGACTTGGTGGCGATGATGACGAGATCGCACGGCCCGATCCCGTCCGTCGTGGTCGAGGCATGAATCGGCACCGTACGGTCCCCGCTGGCGCCTTCGCAGCGCAGGCCCTTGGCGGCCATCGCCTCGGCGTGATCGGGCCAAAGCGTGACTGCATGGACCTCGTGACCGGCATCCACCATCAGCGCGGCATAGACCGATCCCATCGCGCCGCACCCGACAACCGCTATTTTCGCCATCTTACTCTCCGTACAAGAAGCCCGACGGACGCGATAATTTTCTGCACCACCGCCCTAGCTCACGGCGGGTGAAATCAGGGCACCGTCGCCACCGGCGCTGCCTGCCGTTTTGCAAACATCGCCCTCGATCCGAATTTTGCCGCTGGCAACCAGCCGCAGCGCATCGGGATAAATCCGGTGTTCGACCTGAAGAATCCGCGCCGCGAGCGTATCGGCGGTATCGTCATCGCTGACCGCCACCGCGCCCTGCATCACGATCGGACCGGCATCGGTCTCCGGAATGACAAAATGCACGGTGGCGCCGGAAATCTTGACGCCGGCGCGCAGTGCCTGACCTTGCGGGTCGAGGCCCGGAAACGACGGCAGCAAGGAGGGGTGAATATTGAGCATCCGTCCGAACCAGCGTTGCACGAATTCGGCCGTCAGCAATCGCATGAACCCGCCGAGGCAGATCAGGTCGATCCTGTGCTGATCCAGCGCGGACTGCAAAACCGCCTCGAACCCCGCCCGATCCTTGCCAAAGGGCCGGCTTTCAATGGTGACGGCCGCGATACCGAGTTGTCTCGCCTTTTCGAGACCACCGGCATCGGCCCGGTTGGAGATCACGACAACGATCTCGGCCGGGAAATCCGCAAGCCTTGCCGCCTCGATCAGCGCGGCCATGTTCGATCCGCGCCCGGAAATCAGGATGGCGACCCGGCGCTTCATCGCTTCACCACGCCAGATCGAGATGACCGTTATAGACCACGCGATGCTCGCCCCCGGCCTTGATCACCTCGCCCAGCAGCACGACGTTCTCTCCGGCTTCGGTCAAAACGTCGGTGACCTCCGCAATGGCGTCCGATCTCACGATCGCAATCATGCCGATGCCGCAATTGAAGGTGCGCAGCAGCTCCAGTTCAGCGATGCGCCCCTGCTCCGCCAGCCATTTGAAGACCGGCAGCACCGGAAGGCGCTCAAGATCGATCCCGACGCCGAGATGCTTTGGCAGCACGCGTGGAATGTTATCGGTAAAGCCGCCGCCAGTAATGTGGGCGAGGCCCTTGACCGCGCCGGTTTCGCGGATCGCGCGCAGGCAAGATCTGACATAGAGCCGCGTCGGCGTCAGCAGCGCGCCGCCCAGCGTCATGACCGGTGAAAACGGCGCCGGCGCCTCGAAGCCGATACCCGACGCCGCGACAATCTTGCGGACCAGCGAAAATCCGTTGGAGTGAACGCCCGACGAGGCAAGACCGATCACCGCGTCCCCGGCCGCAATGTCAGGCCGCGGCAACAGCGTGCCGCGCTCGGCTGCCCCAACGGCAAAACCCGCAAGGTCGTAGTCGCCGTCCTTATAGAGACCCGGCATTTCGGCGGTTTCGCCGCCGATCAGCGCGCAACCGGATTCGCGGCAGCCCTCCGCTACTCCGGCAACGATGGCGGCGGCCGCCTCCGGATCGAGCTTGCCGCAGGCAAAATAATCCAGAAAGAACAGCGGCTCAGCGCCCTGCACGACCAGATCGTTGACCGACATCGCGACCAGGTCGATGCCGATGCTGCCGTGCAGGCCGGTTTCGATTGCGATCTTGACCTTGGTGCCGACGCCATCGGTTGCGGCGACCAGAACCGGGTCCTGGAAGCCGGCGGCCTTCAGATCGAACAATCCGCCGAACCCGCCGATTTCGGCGTCGGCGCCCGCGCGTGCCGTCGCCCGAACCAACGGCTTGATCAGATCGACCAGCCGATTGCCCGCATCGATATCGACGCCGGAATCCGCGTAAGTGAGCCCGTTGTTGCGGTCGACCATGGCCTGTTCCAGATGATGGCGGCTGGTTACGTCGGAATCCGCCAGTGTGCAATGCCTCGCAAGCCGCCGCTGCATATACTATGTAGACAACAACCGGTCCGGGCTGCAAAGGGCCGGATCTTGCACGAAATCAGGCCGGTAGCCGGGAAGCGCCGCGTGAGTATTCCGAACATTATCACCCTTGGCCGCATCCTTCTGGTGCCGGTCATCATCTGGGCGATTGCCTCCAACCAGATGGAGATCGCATTCGCGATCTTTATCGTCGCGGGTGTCAGCGATGCGGTCGATGGCTTTCTAGCCAAGCGGTTCAATATGACCAGTGAACTTGGCGCGCTGCTCGATCCGCTGGCCGACAAGGCGCTCTTGGTCTCGATCTACATGGCGCTCGGAATCTGGGGGGCGGTGCCGCGCTGGATCGTCATCCTGGTGGTCTCGCGCGACATCATGATCGTTACCGCCGTGATTGTGTCATGGTTGTTCGGCAAACCGATCCCGATGAAACCGCTGATGGTATCGAAGCTTAATACGGTGGCGCAGGTGGCCTTCGCGGCCCTGGTCCTGGCGGCCCTCGGTTTTGGTTTCGATTCAACGCCCTATGATCTGATCCTGATGGGCCTTGTAACGGTCTTTACTTTGGTTTCCGTATCCCTCTATCTGGTCGAATGGGTGCGGCACATGAGCACGATCGAAGCAAGCTAAAGCGTTTTCGAGCGAAAGCCTGCCCGGGACTTGATCGGAGGCGGATGCTGGTTCGCGTGAAGAAAAGGCTGCAAAAGACTAGAGCCCCGGTTCTGATTCAATCCGAACCGATGCTGCTCTAGACTGCCGAAATCATGCGCCGGTCGACCCCGGCATGGAGACTTGCGTGGCAGGCCGCGTTCAACCTCGTCAGCTTGCGTTTGCGCTGCCGCATGCGGAAAGCCTTACCCGCGACAACTTTCTTGAAGGTCCGGCCAACGCCGCGGGGCTGGCGCTGGTCGACAGCTGGCCGGAATGGCCCAACCGGATCATGCTGCTGGTCGGACCAGAGGGTTCCGGCAAGAGCCATCTCGCCGCCATTTGGGCCGAGCGAGCAGGCGCACGCTCCATCAGCGCCCGCGCGCTGACGGCGGCGGCGGTGCCGGGCGCGTTGGCGACCGGCGCGCTGGTCGTCGAGGATCTGAGGCCGTCAGACTTTGATGAGCGCGCGCTATTTCACCTGATGAATCTCGCCCGGGAAGACGAGGCGTCGGTCTTGATCACCGCGCGGGCGCCTCCATCGGCGTTTGAGGTCGAACTGCGCGATCTGCGGTCACGTCTTCGCGCCGTGCCCGTGGTGTCGTTATTGCCGCCTGATGATCACCTGTTTCGCGCGCTGATCGTCAAATTTTGCGCAGACCGCCAACTGGTCATCGATGAGACGGTGGTGAGCTATCTCGCGACCAGGATCGAACGGTCTTTTGCAGCCGCACGACGGGCCGTCGAACTCCTGGACACCGAAGCATTGCGGCTGGGCCGCCCGGTAACCCGGGCGCTGGCGGCCGAATTACTGCGCAGCGCCTGATCCGCCGCCTGTTCGCATCTTGACGACGCAGGTGATGGAAACGTCAATGTCATCGAAACGTCATGGCGATAACACATGGTTTGCGCCGCCTTCGCCATTATCATGCTGCGGTCTGCCCTGGAATGGACTGAAACTTCATGGAATCCGCACAAGCCATTGTAATTAAAGAAAAAGAATCGGACGTCGATGTCGGCGTGGCCATGGCCACGAGCCCCGAACGCTTCATCAATCGCGAGCTTTCCTGGCTGCACTTCAATCGTCGGGTGTTGGAGGAATCGGTCAATTCCGGCCATCCCGCCCTTGAACGGGTGCGATTTCTGTCGATTTCTGCCAATAACCTTGATGAGTTCTTCATGGTCCGGGTCGCCGGCATCAAGGCCCAGGTGCGGGAGGGCATCGCCGAGCGCAGTCCGGACGGCCTGACCCCCGCCGAACAACTCGTCCTCATCAACGAGACGGTTTCGAAGCTCGCCTCCGACCAGCAGGCGATCTGGCGCGATCTGCGCGGCATCCTCGCCGAGGTCGGAATCGTTCTCGTGGATGGCCGCGACGTGACCAAGACCGAGCGCGCCTGGATCGAGGATCATTTCCTTCACAATATTTTCCCGCTGCTGACGCCGCTGGCGATCGATCCGGCGCACCCCTCTCCGTTCATCCCGAGCCTCGGATTTACCGTCGCGCTGCATCTGGCGCGCGTCTCCGACGGCAAGCCGATGAACGCGCTGATCCGCATGCCCGGCAAGATCGATCGCTTCATTCGCATGCCCACGGGCAAGGACGGCGCCGTGCGATTGATTACCCTGGAGCAAGCGACCGGCTTGTTCATCGGCCGGCTGTTCCCCGGCTATACCGTCAAAGGCCAGGGTGCTTTCCGCATCATCAGGGACTCCGAACTCGAGATCGAGGAAGAGGCGGAAGATCTGGTCCGGCTGTTCGAAACCGCGCTGAAGCGGCGGCGGCGGGGATCGGTGATCCGGCTTGAAATCGAAGCGAAGATGCCGGAAGAACTGCGCGCTTTCGTGCAACGCGCCCTCTCCACCGCCGACGACGAGGTTCTGCTGGTCGACGGCGTGCTGGCGATGAACGAGCTGTCGCAACTGACCCGGCTCGACCGGCCCGATCTCGAATTCGTACCCTATGTGCCGCGTCATCCCGAGCGCGTGCGCGATCATGGCGGCGATATCTTCGCCGCGATCCGGCAAAAGGATCTGATCGTTCATCATCCCTACGAATCGTTCGACGTCGTCGTGCAGTTCCTGCAACAGGCCGCCCGCGACCCGGACGTCGTCGCCATCAAGCAGACGCTCTATCGCACCTCGAACAACTCGCCGATCGTGCGGGCGCTCGCCGAGGCCGCGGAGGCCGGAAAGTCGGTGACCGCGCTGATCGAACTCAAGGCGCGGTTCGATGAGGAAGCCAACATCCGCTGGGCGCGCGATCTCGAACGCGCCGGCGTGCAGGTGGTGTATGGATTTATCGAACTGAAAACCCACGCCAAGCTGTCGCTTATCGTGCGCCGCGAGGGCGGCAGCCTCACGACCTACGTCCACACCGGCACCGGCAACTATCATCCGGTCACCGCGCGCATCTACACCGACCTATCCTATTTCACGTCCGATCCGGTCATCGGGCGCGACGCCGCGCGGGTGTTCAACTACATCACCGGCTATGCCGAACCGAGTGATATCGAGAAGATGGCGGTTTCGCCGCTCACCCTGCGCAAGCGGATGCTCGAGCACATTCGCGGCGAGACCGGCTATGCCCGTCACGGCAAGCCGGCGGCGATCTGGCTGAAGATGAACTCGCTGGTCGATCCGGATATCATCGACGCACTATACGAGGCGTCGCAGGCCGGCGTGTCGGTCGAGCTGGTGGTGCGCGGAATTTGTTGTCTGCGGCCGGGCATTCCCGGACTTTCGGAGAATATCCGCGTCAAATCCATCATCGGCCGTTTCCTCGAACATGGCCGGATCTACTGTTTCGGGATGGGACAAGGGCTGCCCAGCGCAAAAGCTGCTGTGTATATCTCGTCCGCCGATATGATGCCGCGTAACCTCGACCGGCGCGTCGAAATCCTTTGCCCGCTGCAAAATCCTACGGTGCATCAGCAGGTTCTCGAACAGATCATGGTCGCGAATCTGAAGGATACCGAACAGAGCTGGCAGTTGTTGCCGGACGGGTCGTCAACGCGTATGAAGGCCGCGAAGGGCGAAGAGCCTTTCAATCTGCATAATTACTTCATGACCAATCCGAGTTTGTCAGGCCGTGGAAAGTCGCTTAAGGAATCTTCGCCGCGCCGCCTCACGCGCCGTACCGAACGTCAGCAATCATCATCATAAGGGGCTTTCACGGTGAAGCGGCCGCGTAAACGCGCATCCAGCGTCGCGGTCATCGACATCGGTTCGAATTCGGTGCGTCTCGTCGTCTATGAATCGATGACGCGGAGCCTCGTCTCCATCTTCAACGAGAAAACCCTCTGCGGACTCGGGCGCGAGGTCCAGACCACCGGCCTGCTGGCGCCGGACGCGGTCGCCAAGGCCCTGACGTCGTTGCGGCGTTTTCGCGCCTTGTGCCGGATCATGAAAGTCGGCAGCGTCCACGCGATCGCCACCGCAGCGTGTCGCGACGCCACCAACGGTCCTGATTTCATCGCCAAGGCGGAACGCATCTGCGGCGTGCCGATCGAAATCCTGTCGGGCCCGCGTGAAGCGAAATTATCCGCACTCGGCGTTATTTCCGGCGTTCACAAGCCGGACGGCATCGTCGGCGATCTCGGCGGCGGCTCGCTGGAGCTGATCGACGTGCGCGGCAACCGCGTTCATAGCGGCGTGACCCTGCCGCTCGGAAGTCTGGCATTGCAGGACGCATCGCAAAAATCGCTGAAGCGCGCCGAACGCATCGTCGAGGCCGACCTTTCGGAGGTCGCCCAGCTCAAGGCCGGCCGCGGTCGCGCCTTCTATGCGGTCGGAGGTACCTGGCGATCGCTGGCGCGTATCCACATCATCCAGAGCGGTTACCCGTTGCGAGTGATGCACGGCTATTCGATACCGGCGGCGGACGCGCTCGACTTCGCCCAGCGTCTGCGCCGCCTCGCGTCGGCAAACATGCTGGCCAACATCGAAATCGTTGCCGACGCACGGCGGCCATTGCTGACCTATGCCGCGCTGGTTCTCGAACATATCATCAGCGTCGCCAAGCCGAAGACCATCGTGTTCTCGACTTTCGGGGTGCGCGAAGGCCTGCTCTACGAGATGCTGCCTGCGGCCGAGCGTTCCAGGGACGGGTTGATTTGTGCTGCGCAAACCCTGAATGAGCTGCTGTCGCGGTCCGCCCGCCACGCCGAAGAATTGATCGGATGGACCGATCGTTTCGTCAGGGTGGTCAAGCTTCGGGAGACCGACGAGGATCGCCGGCTGCGCCACGCCGCTTGCCTGCTGTCGGACATCGGCTGGCGGGTGCATCCCGACTATCGCGGCGAGCAGACGCTCAATCTCATCACCAACGGCAATTTCGGCGCGATCAGCCATCAAGGCAGGGCTTTCATCGCGCTTTCGGTATTCTACCGTTATGCCGGCCTGAGTGAGGAAAACGAACCGCCGGCGCTGATTCATGAACTGGTGCCGCCCGCGATGGTCGAGCGTGCGCGCGTTCTCGGCGCGGCTTTTCGCGTCGCCCATCTGATATCGGCGGCGCGACCGGGCGTCTTGCCGGCGATCCACTTTCGAAGCCGCGGCCGCAAGCTCATGCTGGTGTTCGAACACAAAATGGTCGATCTGGTTGCCGATCGCGTCGGCAGCCGTTTCAAGCAGTTGGCGCGATTGGTCGGCCGCTCCGGATCGATCGTCAGAAGCTGAAGCACCGTTCGGACGACCAAGCTGCCAGTATCCGATCCGGTCGCGCGTTATCGCCGCTCGATCGGCTGGGTCGCCTCGGCCCGCCGCGTGGGATGTTCGGAATGGCGCAGCCGGCGTTTCCGCCAGATCGATCCCGCCGTCAGTACAGCGATCGCGCCCAGCACCGAGCAGATATATTCGGCAGTATCACCGTCCAGCGTGATGCGCGGCGACGTGCCGAAAATCGTCGAGGTCGCGTCGAGTTGGAGGCCGTCGAGAAGTCGTTGCAGGAACGGATGAACCGCCAGATCGGTCGCGATCACGCCACCGGCGATCCACCCAAGCAGGATCGCGCCGAGCCAGACCAGAATCGGAAGCCGGTCCAGTACCATCATGATCAGCGCTGCGCCGGCGATGATCATCGGGATGCTGATGGCAAGGCCGAGGATCAATAGCGGGAGCTGTCCGTTGGCGGCCGCGGCGACCGCGATGACGTTATCCAGGCTCATGACGATGTCGGCGATCACGACGATCCGGACGGCTTGCCAGAGGCTGGTGCCGGCGGTGACCTCGTCGCCCTCATCGTCCGGCACCAGAAGCCTGGTTGCGATGACGATGAGCGCGAGGCCGCCGACCAGTTTCAGATAGGGCAGCCCCATCAAGGTCGCGACGATGCCGGTGAATGTGATCAGCAGCACCACTGCAATGCCGGCGCCGATTGCCATGCCCCACAGCCGCTGCCGGCGCGGCAGACCACGGCAGGCCATTGCAATCACCAGCGCATTGTCGCCGGACAACAACACGTTGATCCAGATGATCTTGCCGACCGCAAGCCAGAATGCCGGTTTCTGCAGGTCGGTTTGAAATTGCGCTAAAATCGCACCGATGTTTGCGGGATCAAAGACCTGCAATAGTCCGTTCACAGCGAACCCCTACCGACCCAACGGCCGCCGCCGTTATGATCGACTAGATTGCGCGCCGACCTCGGTGTCAATCAACCGACGATTTCGTTGCCTGAGAAAAACTGGGCAATTTCAACAGCTGCCGTTTCAGGTGCATCGGAGCCATGCACCGAATTTTCGCCGATCGACTTTGCGTGCAGCTTGCGGATCGTGCCGTCGGCCGCCTTGGAAGGATCGGTCGCGCCCATCACCTCGCGGTGCCTGAGCACGGCGTTTTCACCCTCAAGCACTTGAACAACCACGGGGGCGGAAATCATGAAATCCACCAGTTCGCCAAAGAACGGCCGCGCCTTGTGGACGGCATAGAAGGTTTCGGCCTGCTCGCGGGTCATGCGAATGCGCTTCTGGGCAACGATTCGGAGTCCGGCCTTCTCGATCAGTGCGTTGATCGCGCCCGTCAGATTGCGTGCGGTCGCGTCCGGTTTGATAATCGAAAAGGTGCGTTCAATCGCCATGATCTCGTCCTTGAAAAGCGCTGGTGGGAGTGCGGCGCTTATATCGACGCCGTCAGCGAACGGCAAGCGATCAGGCGAGCGACAGCCAATGACCGAGCCCGCAATACAGCCACCCTTTCGATGCCCAAAATTACAACAATTTCACCGACATTAACTCTCTCTGAAACGCCCGTCCGGGATTCATTCAGTTTCTCAGGAATAGCCTGCCATCAACCGAACGCCTCTCCAGTTCAGGGGGACGCCAGGGACAGTGACTTCACCGATGGCGCCACCAGCGCCTAACCTGAGGAGACGACCATGTTACGCAAACTCTCGCTTGTTGCAGTTGCCGCGGCTTCGCTGGGTCTGGCCGCATTGGCCCCCACCTCCGCTTCCGCTTGGGGCGGTTGGCACGGAGGCTGGCATGGCGGGTGGCATCGCGGCTGGGGTTGGGGCGGTCCGCGCTTCTTCGTCGGTGGTCCGGCCTATTACGGGTACGGCTACGGCTACGGCGGCTGCTACGTGCGGCAACTGGTTCCGACGCCATGGGGCCCGCGTTGGCGCCTGGTAAATCGCTGCTATTGACCTCAATCGTCCGATCCGGATGTCAAAAAGGCCCTGGCCGGCAGCGGCCGGGGCTTTTTGTCCGATTCCGGTCGAGGGAACCGGGCGCCGCGTTCATCGGATTTTTACTGGAAAGGAACGGATTCCACCGGCACCGGGAAACCATTTTCGTCGCGGCGACTTGTTTCTGCGTCATCACGTTGAAATGAACGCGAAGCGGAACCCCTAATGGATTGCCAACACATCGATCGCACCACCAGCCGATCGATCTGCGACGCCGTCGGCGAACGGCTGCAGCAGGATCTCCGCCCGGAGATGTCGCCCCTGCCACCCCATCTCCAGCATCTAATCGAGGCGTTGCGCAGGCGGGACGGCGAAAGCCCCCGGAAGTCATCGCACTGGCTCGGCGTATTGCGTGATATGTGAACTCCCAGAGGCGATATTACCCACAAACCGGTTGCGTTTGGCGGCGGCTCCGGTGACAACGCCGCATGCTCTCAATATCAGATATTTCGGTCCGGATTGCCGGGCGGCTTTTGATCGATAACAGCTCCGTGCAGATCGTGCCCGGCGCGCGCGTCGGCTTTGTCGGCCGCAATGGTGTGGGCAAATCGACGCTATTCAGCGCGATCCGCGGCGAGTTGCCGACGGAAAGCGGGACCATCACGATCCCGCCGCGCTGGCGCGTCGGCAGCTTGGCGCAGGAAGCGCCTGACGGCCCCGAGAGCCTGATCGACGTCGTGCTGGCGGCCGACCTGGAGCGCGACGCGTTGCTGCGCGAGGCCGAAACGGCGCATGATCCGCACCGGATCGCTGAGATCCAGACCCGGCTCGTCGATATCGACGCCCATTCCGCCCCTGCCCGTGCGGCCTCCGTTCTGAGCGGCCTCGGATTTTCCACCGCCGACCAGGCCCGATCCTGTTCGGAATTTTCCGGCGGCTGGAGGATGCGCGTCGCGCTGGCGGCGACGTTGTTTTCGGCACCCGACCTTCTGCTGCTGGACGAGCCCACCAACTATCTTGATCTCGAGGGCACGCTATGGCTCGAAGATCATCTGGCGAACTATCCGCGCACCGTGATCGTGATCAGTCACGACCGCGACCTGCTCGACACCTCGGTCGACCAGATCCTGCATCTCGATCGCGGCAAGCTCACGCTCTACAAGGGAACTTATTCCTCTTTCGAAGAGCAGCGCGCGACGCGCGAAATGCTGGATGCCAAGCACGCCAAACGCCAGGCCGACGAGCGCAAGCGGCTGCAGGCCTTCGTCGACCGCTTCAAGGCCAAGGCCTCGAAAGCCCGTCAGGCGCAGTCCCGCGTCAAGATGCTGGAAAGAATGAAGCCCGTCACCGCGCTGGTGACCCAGGACGTGCGCGAGATTTCGTTTCCGGTGCCCGAGAAGATGCTGTCGCCGCCGATCATCGCCGTCGACAATGTTTCGGTCGGCTACGATCCGAAAAAGCCGGTGCTCAATCGCGTGACATTGCGCATCGACACCGACGACCGAATCGCGCTGCTCGGGTCCAATGGCAACGGCAAGTCGACGCTGGTCAAGCTGCTCGCCAACAAGCTGCAGCCGTTCTCCGGGCAAGTCACCCGCGCGGACAAACTGTCGGTCGGTTATTTCGCGCAGCATCAGGTTGATGAGCTCGATCTCGACGGATCGCCCTACGATCACGTTCGCAAGCTGATGCCGGACGCCACCGAAACCAAGATCCGCGGGCGCACCGGCGCGATCGGCTTCTCCGGCAAGGCCGGCGACACACTGGTCCGAAGCCTGTCGGGGGGCGAAAAGGCCCGGCTGCTGCTTGGCCTGGCGACTTTCTTCGGTCCCAACATGATTATTCTCGACGAGCCGACCAACCATCTGGATATCGACAGCCGCGCGGCACTTGCCGAGGCGATCAATGAATTTCCGGGCGCAGTCATCATGGTTTCCCATGATCGCTATCTGATCGAGGCCTGCGCCGATCAATTATGGGTCGTGGCCGATCATGCCGTCACGGCCTATGACGGCGACCTCGACGATTATCGCCGCAGCGTGCTGTCGACACGCGGCATGCGCGCGAATTCGCGCGACCGCGCCGACCGCGAACACGGCAACGGCCGCGACAAGCCTCAGCGCAAGGTCGAAAACCGCGCGCCGCTGAAGCAGAGGATTTCAGACGCCGAAGCGGAGATCGCGCGCATCAACGGCATCATCGCCAAGATCGACACCGCGCTCGCGCTTCCGGATCTATTTCAGCGCGATCCGAAACAGGCCGCCCAGCTCAGCAAGGCGCGCGCCGGCGCGGCCAACGCCCTGCGGCAGGCCGAGGAAGCGTGGCTGACCGCCAGTTCGCAGTATGATGAGGCGACCGGCTGATTACAGCTTTTCCAGCGAAAGCACTTGATGCGGGGTGATGCCAGCTCGCGCGAAGAAACGCGTCAAATAGCGCCACCGATCATTCCACAGAAGGATCCGAACCTCACGGGAAACCGTCAGGTCGCCGCCGGCTTTTTCTTCGGCTTTGTGGGCTTAGGCTGCACCACCGCACCAGGCGCACGCTCGATCGATGTCAGGCGTCCACCCGTGAAGGTATAGATTCCAGCGCGCTGGCCTTGCGTATAGTTGATGACCGCCACCCGATCACCACGCTGATTGTTCGACAGACTGACGCTGCCCGGTACGCCGATGCCGCGCACGACATCGCATTCGGTGTGACCAAGCGCCACCGTTCCGGTGGTCGATGGCGGGGGCGACGCGGCGGGTCCTTCGGCCAACGCGTTGGAGTCGGCTGGGCCACCGGGAGGCGTCATTCCCGGGCAGTACCCTTCGGCGCTGACCAGATCGTCGGCCGTAATCGGCTTGTTGGGGGTCAGGGGCGGCGTTTCGATCGAAACGTTTCTGATGAACAGCCTGCCCGAACGCGAAAACCACTCCGCGTCCTTCGACAGAAGATCGGACGAAAACATGTCGGACGCGCCCGAGCAGCCCGCGATGACCGGGGCAAACAGCAGCAACGCCAGCAGGCGCTTTCGATGAGCCTTCTTGTCTCGCACGATGAACTAGGTTCCTACAACGCCCTAAGCGGTTGTCCCAACATCACTTTGCGGCACGACCGTGGCTATGCGCAAGCCCATGGGCCGAAACCGCAGATTATCATTAATTGTCGCAGATCGCTATTCCCGCCGCTGCCACCGGCCCCGCTCATCCGCCTGCCAGTAGGTAACCTCGAACCCCCGCGCCTTGCAATCTGTCCAGGCGCCCCGCGCTGCGGCAAGTGCATCCCCGTCGTCGCCGTTGAAAACCAGAACCAGCCGCTGATAGGCGTCCGAATCGACAGGCAAAGCGGCATTGTCGACCAGAAATCTGACGTTGGCCCGGTTCGGATTGCCTTCCTCGGCCGTCAGAACGATCGGCTGATCCTGCGCATCGCTGGCGCGCCATGTGGCGTGCGGCAAGAACGAATCATCGCGATACGTCCACAAATGAGCGTCAAGCGCGTCGGTGCGCTCTTGCGACGTCGACTGCACGACAACTCGCCAACCGCGCTCCAGCGATTTTTCCAGCAAGGGCGGCAAAACGCTCTCAAGCGACATGTTTTGCAGATGATAGAACAAAACTTCCGTCATCAGGTTTTAGCTACTTCCCGGCTTCGTAATATTCCGCGACCAGCCGCTCCAGCAGGCGCACGCCATAGCCCGAGCCCCAGCTGTGGCTGATCTCGGATTTCGGCGCGCCCATCGCGGTTCCCGCGATATCGAGGTGCGCCCACGGCGTATCATCGACGAAGCGCTGCAGGAACTGCGCGGCGGTGATCGAGCCGCCGTTGCGGGTGCCTGTGTTCTTCATGTCGGCGAATTGCGAGTCGATCTGCTTGTCGTATTCCGGACCGAGCGGCATGCGCCAAACCCGCTCTCCGGTCGCGATCCCGACCTTCGTCAGCCGCTCGGCCAACTCGTCATTGTTGGAAAACAAGCCTGCATATTCGGTGCCGAGCGCGACCATGATCGCGCCCGTGAGCGTCGCCAGGTCGACCATGAATTTCGGCTTGAACTTCTTCGCCACATACCAGAGCACATCGGCCAGCACCAGCCGGCCTTCGGCGTCGGTGTTGATGATCTCGATGGTCTGGCCGGACATCGACGTCACGATGTCGCCGGGGCGTTGCGCGTTGCCATCGGGCATGTTCTCGACAAGGCCGATCGCCCCGACCGCATTGACCTTCGCCTTCCGCGCCGCCAGCGCATGCATCAGCCCAACCACGCAGGCTGCACCCCCCATGTCGCCCTTCATGTCCTCCATGCTTCCGGCCGGCTTGATGGAAATGCCGCCGCTATCGAAGCAAACGCCCTTGCCGATAAAAGCAACCGGCTGGTCGCCGCGCTTGCCGCCGTTCCAGCGCATGATCACGGTGCGGCCGGGCTGCGTGGAGCCCTGGGCGACCCCGAGCAGCGCACCCATTCCGAGTTTCGTCATGGCCTTGATGTCAAGAACCTGGACGTCGACGCCGAGTTTGCGCAGCTGGCCGGCGCGACGCGCGAATTCCACGGGATAGAGCACGTTCGGAGGCTCGTTGACCAGTTCGCGCGCGATGATGACGCCGTCGACGACGTGTGCGTCGGGAGCGAAGGCCTTTCGCGCAGCGGCGACATCCCCGACCGCGATTGAAACGTCAGCGCGCAACGCGCCGTCCTCGCCGTCTTTCTTCTTGGTCTTGTAGCGGTCAAATTTATAGGCGCGTAGCCGCACGCCGGATGCGACCGCCGCGGCCTGGTCGGGCTTCAAGGCCCCTGTCGGCAGTTCGGCGATGACCGTCACCGCGTCATTGCCGGCGCGCAATTTGCCGGCGACCGCGCCGCCAAGCTTGAGAAAATCGAAGTCCTTGATAGCCGATAGCTTGCCGGCGCCGACCACGATCAAGCGTGAGGCCTTGAGACCTTCAGGCGCCAGAATATCGAGCGCGGATCCGCTCTTTCCCTTGAACTGGTTGGTGGCCGCGGCGCGTCCGACGACATCGGTCGCATCCCCCAGCGCCTTGCGGGTCGCGGCGCCGAATTTCAACGTGTCGTCGCAGAACACCACGAGAATGCCGCGCGGCGCGGTGGAAAACGGAACGAAGCCGACCTTGACGGCGTCGGGCATAGGCAAATCCTCCAAAATAGGGCTGTAACCGGGTGCGAAGAAACCCGCGGGGCGGTGCTGGGAATGCTCACTTGGCTGTGATGCACATACATTTAGAGCGTGGTCAGGGCACTATGGCCTGTCAGCTGCGGCGCTGCCAAGCGTTCCCGTGGCCGAGAGGCCACATAGCGCGAATTATTAACCATATCCTAAGGGTGCCATGGCGCAGCCATTTTGTTGACGGATCAAAGGGATGGTAGTGAGAGTGTGGGGCCGGCCGGATCGATGGCGCGCGACCAAAGGGGATCCCGGTTTCGGGATTGGTCGCAGCGGCAGTTCCGGTTCGCAGGGTGGGGTCGTGCGGTAACGATGGGGTCGATCGACAAATACATCTTTCGCACGACGCTTGCGTCGCTTGCGCGGGTTGCGGTCAACCTGGCAGCGCCGCTCCGGATCGCCCGGGTTCTGGCCGGCATTGATCCGGCGACCCGGCATTGGATGATCCTAGCGCTTCTCGGCTTCGACAGCCGGACGATCCCATCGTTCGCGATCGGCCGATCGAACGCCCGTCTTCTGCGGCTTTCGGGGCGGGCGGTCGCAGCATGAGCATGCTGACCAACACGCTTGGGCGTTATTTTGCAGGCCGCTTCGTGGTCTCGGCGATCGGCGTATTTGCCAGCATCTTCGTCCTGCTGGTGCTCGTCGATTACATCGAAATGGTCAGGAAGACCTCGGGGCTGGCGACGGCATCCGCCATCACCGTCGCGGAGACGTCGCTGTTCCGGGTTCCTCAACTGCTCGAAAAAATGATGCCGTTTTGCATCCTGATCGGCGCGATGACCTGCTATCTGGCGCTTTCGCGGCGGCTGGAGCTTGTGGTCGCGCGGGCCGCTGGCGTTTCTGCCTGGCAGTTCATCGCGCCGGCACTCGCCAGCGCGATCGTGCTCGGGATTCTGGCGACGACTGCCTACAATCCGATGTCCGCCAATTTGCGCGAAATTTCCAAACGGATGGAAGCAGAGCTTTTCGGCTCCGCCCCTGGAGGTGGAATACAGGACGCAGCCGGTTTCTGGATCAATCAGGTCAACAATGATGGTCAGGCCATTATCAATGCCGCCCGCAGCGAGCAGCAGGGCGTGCGGCTGACCGGATTGACGGTGTTCAGATTCGATACCGACTACCAGTTCAAGGAGCGAATCGAGGCCCAGGAGGCGACGCTGGAGGACGGACGCTGGGTGTTCAAATCGGTACGGCGATACACCCTTGATCGTCCTGCCGTTGATCAGGACAGCTTCGTCCTGCCGACCACCCTCACCCCGGCTCAGGTTCGCAACAGTTTCTCCACCCCGGAGACTGTGTCTTTTTGGCAACTCCCGAGCTATATCCGCTCTTCCGAGAGCTCCGGATTCGCGACCGCCGGATATCGGTTGCAGTACCACAAGCTCATCGCACAGCCGTTTTTATTGGCGGCAATGGTCATGGTGGCGGCCGCTGTCAGCCTGCGGTTCTTCCGTTTCGGCGGCGTGCAGAAGATGGTTTTGAGTGGCGTGGGTGCAGGCTTTCTGCTCTACGTTCTGTCGAAAGTAACCGAGGATTTGAGCAAGGCTGAGTTGATGCATCCGATCGCTTCGGCGTGGCTGCCCGTATGCGTGGGCGGCCTCACCGGCTTTTTGGCCTTGTTGTACCAGGAGGACGGGTAGTGGCCGTTGTCGCCGCCCGCCAGGGAAGGTCGTCTGTGTTGCGGCGGAGCACCCGTGTGCGCCGCCACCGGAGTCGTTTGGCCGGACCCATCCTCGCGCTCGTCTTCGGGGTCATTTTCGCCCCCGCGCTCGGTATTGTCCTGGCAACCCCGGCGTCGGCGCAGGGTTTCACCTACAATCCGCAACCGCCGCATCCGAGACCGCCGCGTCCGCCCAACGACGGACAGATGCTGGTCCAGGCGATCGAGGTCGATTACGACTACAACAACTCACGGGTGTCGGCGGTCGGAAACGTGCAGCTGTTCTACAACGGCGCCAGCGTCGAGGCCGACAAGGTCATCTACGATCAGAAGACCAAGCGGCTTCATGCCGAAGGCAACATCCGCATGACCGATGCGGACGGCAAAATTACCTACGCCAACATCATGGATTTGAGTGACGACTACCGGGACGGTTTCGTCGACTCGCTGCACGTCGACACTGCTGATGCGACGCGAATGGCTGCGACGCGCGCAGACCGCTCCAACGGCAACTACACCGTGTTCGAGAACGGCGTCTACACGGCTTGCGCACCCTGCAGGGATGATCCGAAGAAGCCGCCCCTGTGGCAGGTCAAGGGTGCGCGCATCATTCACGACCAGACCAACAAGATGCTGTACTTCGAGAACGCCCAGTTGGAATTCTTCGGCGTTCCGCTGGCGTATGTACCGTATGGTTCAGCCCCCGACCCGACCGTCAAGAAAAAGACCGGATTCTTGATGCCGGAGATCAAGACTGGCGTTTACGGATACAGCATTGAAACACCGTTCTTCTGGAATATCGCGCCCGACTACGACGCAACCTTCGACCCGCGCTACACAACTAAAGAAGGCGTGATGCTCCCGGCCGAGTTCCGTCAGCGGTTGCTCAACGGATCGTACGAAATCCGCGCCTATGGCATCGATCAGCAGGATCCCGCAGCCTTCGCCGGTCAGCCGGGAGACCGTCAGTTCCGCGGCGGCGTCGAATCGAAGGGCCAGTTTGCGCTGAACGATAAGTGGGTCTGGGGTTGGGACGGCGTCGCGCTCTCCGACTACATGGTGATGTCCGATTACAACCTGTCGCTGTACAAGGACCCGCTCGCTGCGCTTCTGGCTCTGCCGACCGAAGCCGTTTCCGACCTCTATCTGACCGGCGTCGGCAATCGCAGCTACTTCGACGCGCGCGCGATCTACTTTCTCAGTCTTTCGGGCAATCAGTCCCAAGTACCCGTCGTTGCGCCGGTTATCGACTATTCGAACGTGATCAACCACTCGGTGCTGGGCGGCGAATTCAGCTACAAGGGGAACTTCACCAGCCTGACCCGCGATACCGCGGCTTTCGATCCAATCACCGCAGCCGCCCTCGCCAACGGCTCATGCCTGGCAACGTCAGCCGACCCGGCCAGGAATATCACGCCTGCGAACTGTCTGCTCCGGGGCATGCCCGGCACCTATACGCGGGCGACGGGCGAGGTGGATTGGCGGCGGTCGTTCACCGATTCGGCCGGCGAGATCTGGACGCCATTTGCCAGCGTCCGCGTCGATGCAACCGATGCCTCGGTTGCGAATCAGCCGGGCGTGTCCAATTTCCTTCCGACCGGGGAAAGCCAGGCGCTGCGGGTGATGCCCACGGTCGGCCTCGAATATCGCTACCCCTTCATCAACGTTCAGCCGTGGGGAACCACGACGATCGAACCGATTGTGCAGGTCATCGCTCGCCCCAATGAACCCTATGCAGGCAAGCTTCCCAACGAAGACGCGCAGAGCATGACCTTCGACACCAGCAACCTGTTCAGCGTCGACAAATTCTCTGGTTATGATCGCGAGGAAGGCGGTGGCCGCGCCAATGCCGGCGTACAGACGACAACGCAGTTCGACCGCGGCGGCTCCGTCACCACGGTGTTCGGACAATCCTATCAGCTGTTCGGCATGAATTCCTTTGCGGTGGCCGACGTCACCAACACCGCGCTGGACTCCGGTCTGGACAAGCCGGTATCGGACTACGTCGCCAGCATCAATTATTCGCCCAACAGGACCTACACCTTCAGCACACGGGCGCGGTTCGACGAGGCGACCGGAAGCGTCCAGCGCTTTGAGGCTGAAGGCCGCGCCAACTTCGATCGCTTTTCGGTCAGCCTGCTGTATGGCGACTATGCCCCGCAGCCCGAGTTGGGATATCTGACGCGCCGCGAAGGTGTTCTCGGCACTACCAATATCAAGCTGGCGTCAAACTGGGTGCTGACGGGAGCCGCCCGTTGGGATCTCATCTTGAACCAACTCAACCAATACGCCATCGGCGTAGGCTACGTGGACGACTGCTTCGTGCTGGGGGTCAACTACGTCACATCCTACTCCTACGCCACTACCACAGCGCCGCCGCTTCTCGACCATGTTTTCATGCTACAGCTTGGCTTGCGGACGCTTGCTAATACATCCACGCAATAGAGCCGCGGCGGCATCTCCGCACGGATGACTTGCCAGCCCGTCGGGGATCGAACTCGAATCGGTTGATACGGCGAATATGATCATGACGACGACCACGTCCCTTCAGTGCCTTTCGTCTCTCCGCCTCGGCTGTGCGGCAGCGCTATTCCTGATGCTTTGCGCAATGCCGTCCCATGCGCAGACCGTCGCCGTCATGGTCAACGGCGAGCCCATCACCAATTACGACATCGAACAGCGCAGCAAACTGAACTTCCTGTCGACGCACAAGCCTCAGGTCCGACAGCAAGTGATCGACGAACTGATCGACGAAAAGGTAAAAATCAGGGAAGGAAAGAAATTCAGCATCGACCCTTCCTCATCCGATATCGACAACATGTACTCTGGGATGAGTTCAAGGATGCACATCACGCCCGATCAGCTCACCAAATCTCTGGCAGCCTCGGGCATTCGGCCCGAGACGCTCAAGGAGCGCATGCGGGCGGAGATGGTCTGGTCCAGCCTGATCCGTGGTCGGTTCAAGGAAAGCCTCCAGGTCGGAGAGAAGGAGGTCGCCGCCGCCGTCAAGAGTACCGAGAGCCCCGACAAGCCGGACACCGAGAGCTTCGAATATAAAATGCAGCCGATAGTCTTGGTCGTCGAACGAGGATCGCCGCCGGCCGCCACCGAGGCAAGGCGCAAGGAAGCCGAAGCCCTGCGCAATCGCGTGCAGACGTGCGATGAGGCGAACACCTTGTTCAAGTCCATGCAAAATGCGGCGATCCGTGAAGCTGTGACAAAAACATCGGCCGACCTGCCGGCAGCCCTTCGCGACATGCTCGACAAGACTCCGATCGGTCATTTGACCGAGCCCGAAGTAACAAAACAGGGCGTCGAGATGGTCGCGCTCTGCGACAAGAAGCCGACCACCATCGACACGCCGAAGAAGAAGGAAATCCGCGACAAGATGTTTGCCGAGAAATACGAGGCGAAATCGAAAGCGTATCTGCAGGAAGTCCGCAAAGCCGCGATGATCGAATACCGTTGATGCATGGCAAAGCCCCTCGCGCTGACATTGGGCGAACCAGCGGGTATCGGGCCCGATATCACCATAAAGGCGTGGCTGCGCCGGAATGAGCTGAAGCTGCCGCCATTCTATCTGCTCGGCGATCGCGACTTGCTTGGCAGGCGGGCGGCGGCTCTCGGACTAAAGGTCAGGTTTGCCGACGTCCGGGCCGAGGATGCGTTCGATGCATTTGCCGACGCATTGCCGGTCGTCGCCACCGGCCAAGCGGCCTCCGCGCAGCCCGGCCTGCCCGACGACACCAGCGCGGACGCCGCCACGGCCTCCATTCGCCAGGCGGTCGGTGATGTCCTCGCCGGACGGGCGAGCGCCGTTGTCACCAATCCGATCGCCAAGAGCGTGCTCTACCGCACCGGATTTCGACATCCCGGCCATACCGAATTTCTCGCCGAACTCGCTGCGACCGGCGGCCACACGCCGCAGCCGGTGATGATGTTGTGGTCCCCTGCCCTCGTCGTGGTGCCCGTCACGATCCATGTTCCGCTGCGGGAGGCGATCGCGCAACTGTCGAGCGACCTGATCGTTACGACGGTTCGCATCGCGAATGCGGCTTTGAAAGCCCGCTTCGGGCTCGCCAATCCGCGCCTCGCGGTATCCGGCCTCAATCCGCACGCCGGCGAAGACGGCACGCTCGGCACCGAAGACCAGCAGATCGTGAAGCCGGCCATCGAAATCCTGCGCGCCGAGGGCATCCGGGTCACGGGACCGCTGCCGGCGGACACCATGTTCCATGACGCCGCGCGCAAAACCTACGACTGCGCGATCTGCATGTATCACGATCAGGCCCTGATCCCGGTCAAGACCCTGGCGTTCGACGATGCGGTCAACGTCACGCTGGGATTGCCGTTCATTCGTACATCGCCCGATCACGGCACAGCCTTCGATATCGCTGGCACCGGCAGGGCCAATCCGTCGAGCCTGCTCGCCGCCTTGCGGCTCGCCGCCCGCCTGGCGGCAGCGCAGCCGGCATGAGCGCAATCGACGACCTTCCGCCTCTTCGCGAAGTTATTCGCCAGCACGCGTTGTCGGCTCGCAAATCGCTTGGACAGAATTTCCTGCTGGACCTCAACCTCACCGCGCGCATCGCGCGCGCCGCGGGCCCGCTCGAAGACGCCACCATCATCGAGATCGGCCCGGGTCCCGGCGGCTTGACGCGCGCGCTGCTGGCACTGGGCGCGCGACGCGTCATTGCGGTGGAGCGCGATCAGCGCGCGCTGGCGGCGCTTGAGGAAATTTCAGCACGTTATCCGGGGCGGCTGGAAATCATCTGCGCCGATGCGCAGCATTTCGATCCACGGCCGTTGCTCGGCGGTACCAGCGCCAAAATCGTTGCCAACCTGCCCTACAACATCGCGACCGCGCTGCTCATCGACTGGCTGTCGATCGAGCCGTGGCCACCATGGTATGACATGATGGTGCTGATGTTTCAGCGCGAAGTGGCCGAGCGAATCGTCGCGCGCGCCAACGACGAAGCCTATGGCAGGCTCGGTGTACTCGCGAACTGGCGCACTGAACCAAAAATCCTGTTCGACATTTCGCCCGCGGCATTCGTGCCGCAGCCCAAGGTCACCTCGTCCGTCGTGCGATTGGTGCCCCGCGTCGCGCCGGAGCCGTGCGACCGCAAGGCGTTGGAGATGGTGGCAGCGGCGGCGTTCGGCCAGCGGCGAAAAATGCTGCGGCAAAGCCTGAAATCGCTGCCGGTCGATCCGACCCGGCTGGCTCAGGCTGCCGATGTCGATCTGACGCGACGCGCCGAAACCATTCCGGTCAGTGGCTTTGTTGCCATGGCCCGTGAATTGACCAATATACGGAACGGAAAATCCTAAGGAGAAAACCCATGGCGCTCATGCGTCGCCAGTCGTTGATCAAGTTCGATGCCCCCCTCTGTGAAACCATCGTCGAAACGCCGAAGCCGCAGGGCAAGGAAGTGCTCGTCCGTATCGAGCGTTGCGGGCTGTGCCATTCCGACCTGCATATTCAGGACGGCTATGCCGACCTCGGCGGTGGCAAGAAACTCGACACCACGCGCGGCATGACGCTGCCGTTCACGTTGGGACACGAGATCGCCGGGATTGTCGAGGAGGCTGGTCCCGATGTTTCGAAGGACCTGATCGGCGCAAAGAAGGCCGTATTCCCCTGGATCGGCTGCGGCCAATGCCGCGACTGTCTCAATGGTGACGAGAATCTCTGCGCCAAGCAGCGTTTTCTCGGTGTCGCAATCGACGGCGGTTTCGCCAGCCACGTGCTGGTGCCGGACGCAAAATACCTGTTGGACTACGATCCGTTGCCGGTCAACCAGGCGGCGACCTTGATGTGCTCGGGGGTGACTGCCTATGGCGCTCTAAAACGCCTCGTCGACCGCCCCCGGCAGCGCAATCTGCTGCTGATCGGCCTTGGCGGCGTCGGCATGATGGGGCTGGCCTTCGCGCAAGCCATGTTCAAGCAGAACATCTCGGTCGCGGACTTGAGCCCTGCGGCACGCGAAGCGGCGCTCAAGAACGGAGCTGCTGTTGCCTACGATCCTTCCGAGCCCGATGTGGTCAAACGGATCATCAGGGAAACCGAGGGCGGTTTCGACGGTGTGGTTGATTTTGCCGGGAACGAAAAGTCGATGGGCTTTGCGGTCGCCACAGTCGCGCGTGGCGGCAAGATCGTGGTCTCCGGCCTGATGGGCGGCAACTTCAGCCTGCCGATGGTGCAATGGATCTACAAGCGCATGACCATCGAAGGCTTCATGGTCGGAACGCTGGCCGAGGGCCAGGAACTGATGGCGCTCGCCCGCAGCGGCAAGATCAAACCGACGCCGATGAAGGAGGAGCCGATGGGCGACGTCCAGAAATGGATCGACGAATTGCGCGCCGGAAAGGTGGTCGGGCGCATCGTGCTGAAAAACTGAGGCGAAGCGACTTGGGGCTTCGGCAACTGCCGCGTCCTGCGGTTGCAAAAGCGAGCCCGAATTAAGCCTCATGCTGTCCGGAATTGCGGCGCATTACGACCCAAGTCTTTGCAGAGATTGGGGAACTAAGTGCTGCGTATCACCGGAGATTCACATGCCAGGCCGAACCGCGAAATTCGTGTCAGCCATCTTTGCCAGCGTTCTCGCGGGCATCCCGCTGGCAACGATTTCGCATGGCGCGACGCCTGCGACGGAGGATTGCCTTTCCGGACCGAAGGATCAGGCGCCCCATGGCAGCCATTGGTACTATCGCATCGATCACGCCACCAAACGTCACTGCTGGTATCTCAAGGACGAAAAGCTTTCGCAAAACGCTGCTGCGGATTCCGCTCCGTCGGCAAAGCCGGCTTCTTCGAATGCAGAAGCCGCGACGCAGCGTTCGATCGCAGACGCTCACGCCGAACTGCCCGCGCAGACTGCTATCGAACAGCCGAAACGCGTCGACGGGCTCGTGCCGGCGCTGGCCGCCGACGCCTCGGCCGCAACACCGGCTGCGGAGACGCAAGGATCGCTCGTCGCCGCGCGTTGGCCTGAGCAGTCGGGAACCGGTTCCCCGGCCGTTCCGGCGTCAACCGTGGGCAATCCGGGTGTCGGCGCTCCACCAGATTCGGACGCGATGCCATCACCCGCCCCTGCCGCGGCGACCCTTGCCGCAGCGGACTCATCGCCTGAAAAGCAGTCGGGCTCCATTCAGACGCTGTTGCTCGTCATTCTCAGCGCATTGGCGCTGGCCGGCCTGATCGGAAGCGCGGTATTCAGGTTCGGAAACCTGCGATGGACCGGCCGGCGCAAGATTCCGGTCGATCGACAGGCGATATGGGAGTCGGCCAACATCGATCGTCGATCGTCGCCGGTTGGCCTGGACTCCGGCGCTCGCATCCGCAGGGACGACATCCCCTGGGAGTTGCGTACGGCGGATGATCCGAACGGCAGGATCGAGGAAATGCTCGCGCGGCTGGCCAGAAGCGCGACCAATTGACCGCTCCGCTATTTCTCCAGTTGCCGCTGCAATTCCCGCACGAACGTCGTGAGACCGGAGCGACGTTCGCGCTTCAGCCGCTCAGCCTTGAGAATCGACTGCACCTCGGCGAATGCCTCATCGATATCGTGATTGATGACGATGTAATCGTATTCCGCCCAGTGGCTCAGTTCGTGGGTGGCGCGGCTCATCCGTCCCCGGATCACCTCGTCGGAATCCTGTGCACGGGTATGAAGCCGTTTCTCAAGATCGGCCGCCGACGGCGGCAAGATAAACACGCTGACAACATCCGCTCGCGCCTTTTCCCGCAATTGCTGGGTGCCCTGCCAGTCGATGTCGAACAGCACGTCCTGCCCGGCTGACAAGGCTGTTTCGACCGGCGCGCGCGGCGTGCCGTAGCTATTGTCGAAGACGGTGGCCCATTCGAGCAACTCATCACGACTTGCCATCTGTTCGAAGCGGGATTTGTCGACAAACAAATAGTCACGTCCATCGACTTCGCTGGGCCGCTTCGGCCGCGTGGTCGCGGACACCGACATCCTCAGGCCGGGCATCCGTTCGATCAGCAGGCGCGACAGCGTGGTCTTGCCGGCACCCGACGGCGATGACAGCACGAACATCAGCCCGCGCCGCTCCACCCCGTCGAAGCCGTGGCCGCCAGCCGTCATGCCTTACTCCAGGTTCTGAACCTGCTCGCGGAATTGCTCGACCACATTCTTCATCTCGAGGCCGGTGTTGGTCAATTCGAGATCGTTCGACTTGGAGCAGCAGGTGTTGACCTCGCGATTGAACTCCTGCGCCAGGAAATCGAGCCGCCGCCCAACCGGTCCGCCCTTGCCGATCATCTCGCGGGCCTGCGAGATGTGCGAGGCGATGCGATCGAGTTCTTCGCGAATGTCGGCCTTTGCCGCGATCATGATCGCTTCCTGATTGAGCCGATCAGAATCAAAGCGTTCGGAGGCCTCAAGCAGCGCCGCGATCTGCTCGGCAAGCCGCGCCCTGATCGCTTCGGGCTTGCGGCCGGGGGCGGCCTCGGCCTTCTTCGCCAGCCTTTCGATCTCGTCCATGCGTTGGGAGAGGATCTGGCCGAGCGTCACGCCCTCGCGCTGACGCATCTTGACCAGGTCTGCGAGCGCCTGCTCGAACGCCGCCGCGGCTGCCGCCTTCGCAGCCTTGTCCTCCGCCTCGTTGCTTTCCGGTTCGACGACCTCGATGACGCCCTTGATCGCCAACAGGCCATCGATGCTCGGTGCCACCGCATCGATCCTGCCGGCGAGCGCGCCTGCCACCTTCACAATCGACGCCAGCACCTCTTCATTGATGCGGATGGTGGAGACCGCATTGGCGCGCTTGACGTTCAGATTGGCATACACCGTTCCCCGCGACAGCAACTCGCCGGCGCGCTTTTTGGCCAGTGCTTCAAGGTCGTCCCATCCAGGCGGCAGCCGCATCCGAAGGTCAAAGCCCTTGGCGTTGACCGACTTCAATTCCCATTCGAACGCATACGGTCCGCTGGCGCCGTGGCTTCGGGCAAAGCCGGTCATGCTCGACAGCGGCATCGTGTGAATTTCTCCAGATGGCAGGGCCGCAAGATTCGCAGAAAGACGGCGCGACCTTAAGACGTTTTCGAGCAAAGTGGAATTCGGTTCGAGCTTGCTGCAGGCTCCCGCGCTATCGCTGAACCACCGGAGGCGACGTCGTCGATTGCGCCGCACCCTGCCGCGCCGGACGCGCGGGCTTTTTCGGCCCAGCCGGCTTCGGGGTGGTCGTAGCGGTGGGGTTGGCGTCGGCCGGCGCGCTCGCGGCAGGTGGCGGAGGATCGTCAGCCGGCTCGACGGTGTCGTTCTGAATCTGCTTTTCCATCGCGCGCAGCTTGGCGACGTTCTTCTGATGCTGGTCGTAGGTTTCGGTAAAGGCATGGCCGCCGGTGCCGTCGGCAACGAAGAACAGGTCACGGGTGCGCGCGGGATTGGCCGCGGCTTCCAGCGAGGCGCGTCCCGGATTGGCGATCGGCCCAGGCGGCAGCCCTTCGACCACGTAGGTGTTGTAAGGCGACGGCTGCTGGATTTCGCTGCGCTTGATCGGCCGTCCCAGCGTTCCCTTGCCGCCGACCAGCCCGTAGATGATGGTCGGATCGGATTGCAGCTTTATCTTTTGCCGCAGCCGATTGACGAATACGGCGGCGACGCGACTGCGCTCGTCCGCCTTGCCGGTTTCCTTTTCGACGATCGAAGCAAGTATTACCAGCTGCTCCGGCGTCTTGACCGGAACGTCCGGATTGCGCCGTTCCCAGATTTCCGCGAGCACGCGCTTCTGCGTCTGCTGCATGCGCTGGATCACCTGATCGCGCGTGGTGCCGCGCGGGAATTTATAGGTTTCCGGCAGCAATGTACCCTCGCGGGGAATTTCGCGAACGGTGCCCGCAAAAATATCGTTCTCGGAAAGCCGGGCCACGATCTGCTCGGAGGTCAAGCCTTCGGGAATCGTGACGGCGTGCTGGACCACCTTGCCCTCGACCATGGTGCCGATGACATCGCGCAGGC
>JAJYAH010000396.1 GCA_021779635.1 Pseudomonadota bacterium
GGGCTACGACCGCGCCCGCGGCCAGGAATCCAACGAGCTGTCTGCTTCGCATGTCACTCTACAGTGACAAGGCCAAGATACCGGAATCCACTTTTCGGGATCAGGCCTTGGGCCGGACGCCAGTCGGATAGGTCCGTCAGGCGCTTCAGCAACGACCGCGGGCAGGTGGGACCCTAATACTAAAGGACCGTATCCACTGTATCCCAAGTCATAGGACAATTGTTGACTAAGTTATCATCAGCGAGAGGAGGCGGGACTATGCATGCCATCTTAAAATCTGAGCCGCGGGCGGCTGACCCGCAACATACAAAAAAGCTCATCAATCTCGTGCCGGTGGCGATCGGCTGGGGCGTGCTGCTTGCTATTTATGTGGGGCTTCGGCTTTACCAGCAGGCATTTGCATTCAAGTACGGCCTGGATTCGACATCCCCCGAATTTGCGACCTACTGGATGACGCTGTTCAAAGTCGAAGTACCGCTCATTTTCGGGGTGGGCTTCGTCATTTGGGCCTATCTTTGGTTCACCCGGGATAAGAACCTTGACGAGATCGATGCCGAAACGGAATTGCGCCGCTACTTTGGCCTCGTCGCGTGGTTTCTGCTGTATACGTTTTCCTTTCTCTGGATTGCTAGCTTCTTTGGTGAGGGCGATGCCACGTGGCATCAAACGGTGATTCGCGACACCGCGCTTACTCCCAGCCACATCGTGGTCTTTTACGCTTGTATTCCACTGTATATTATTTTGGGCGTAAGCAGCCTTCTATATGCCACCACGCGAATCCCAAAATTCTCAAAAGGGTATTCGGTGCCGCTGATCATGGCGGTGCTCGGGCCCGGGCTGATTCTGCCGAATCTTGGCTTTAACGAGTGGGGCCACGCATTCTGGCTCACCGAAGAAATCTTCACTCATCCGCTCCATTGGGGCTTCCCGGTCCTTGGGTGGACCGGGTTTGCGCTTGGCGGCGTGCTTCTTCAGGCAGTCATGAGGATGGCGGAGCTTTTCAAAGAGATCGATGGCGCAAACTTGGCGAAAGCCTGATGCCTTGGCTGATGCCGGCGATGGCGGACAATGCGACTGTAGGCGGTGTCTCTGCTGAATCGACTGACTGACAGGTTGGACACCGCCTTCGGCAAAGAACCGTTGCCTAATCATAAGAATACGAATTACCGGGGGGAAGCATGACTGACAACGATCAGGCAATTTTAGCTGCGGCAGAAATGTCGCCAAGAATAGCGCGCTATTCACGAACTTTCGACTACCTTATTGTCGTCATAGCTGCCTTTCTCGTGTGGTCTGTTACGCACATCCATTTTCTCCTTTTGGCTGGGGACTGGGATTTTTTTATTGACTGGAAAGACAGGCAGTATTGGATCCTGATAACGCCGATAGTCTCCATAATGTCGGCCGCGGCATTTCAGGCGATCTTCTGGTCTCTATTTCGTCTGCCAATCGGAGCGACAACTAGCGCATTGCTGTTTCTGATCGGCGTCTGGATTGTTAGATACCATAGTTGGGAAGGTATGGCCTACTTTCCGCTCAGTCTCGTTGTTCCAGGGACTAGCCTAGTCGGAGCGATGGTGCTCGACCTGATCCTGGTGCTGAGCCGAAGCTGGGTTATAACGGCCGTGTTCGGCGGCATTATTTATGGTCTCTCGTTCTTTCCGACAAACTGGATTTATCTGGCGCCATATTTCCAGCCAGCGGAGCATATGGGTGAGATGGCATCTGTTGCCGACATCATTGGCTACGTCTTCCCTCGTTCAAGCACGCCTGAATACATAAGAATTATCGAACGTGGCACTTTGCGCACGTTCGGCGACTCCGCAAACTGGGTCTCAGCATTCTTTTCTGCATTCGTCTGCATGTTCGCCTATTCGGTGTTCTGGTGGATGGGCGTAGCCGCCTGCATACCCAAATACATACCGGTGGGATACCGCTTTAAGGAGCTTTATGGCGCTAAAATCGCCGTAGATGCGAGGGCTGTATGAGCAAGATATTGAAAAAGGCGACGTTGCTCGTTTTGGCCGCGACGACATTGCTGTTGTCCCTTACGGCTCAAGCCGCATTCGCGCACGGTGAGCGGGCGACCGAGCCTTACATCAGAACGCGCACTGTGCATTGGTATGACGTCACTTGGTCAACCGATGCGCTTAACGTCAACGATACAGTAACCGTCCAGGGCAAGTTTCACCTATTGAACGATTGGCCAGATTCGGTGAGTCTGCCCAATCTGGTGTTCCTGTCCAACGGCTCGCCCGGCGCCGTCATGACCCGCGTAGAATCGTACATCAACGAAGTTCCAGCCCGGCAGTCTACCAAGGGTTTGATCGTCGGACGGGATTATGACTTCAAACTCGTTATGAAGGCGCGCAAGGTTGGACGGTGGCACCTTCATCCGGTCCTGAACATCCACGGGGCCGGAGCAGTGGTCGGGCCGGGAGAATGGGTGACTGTCGGCGGCAACGAAGCGGATTTCAAGGATCCGCTCACGACCTTGACTGGAAACAAGATCGACGATCTGCAAACGTTTGGCGTTGCACGCGTGCAGATGTGGCAGCTTGGGTTCGGGCTAATTGCCGTGGGGTGGCTGCTGTGGTGGCTGCGCAGGCCCCTCATCATTTCGCGCTGGCTCGTGGTCAAGAAGGGGCGAGAGGACCTTCTCATCACGCCGATGGACGACAAAGTTGCGGCGGGCCTGCTGGTTCTCTTGGCGATCGTGGTGCTGGTCGGATACACCAGAACGACGTCCGAGTTTCCAGAACTGGTTCCGCTTCAATCGGGGTCTCTCTCCACTCCACCACTGCCCAAGCCGCCCCACGTGGTTGAAGTCAAGTTCAAGAGGGCGGAGTACGACGTTCCCGGTCGGTCCATGCGTCTGAGCGTGGAGATGACCAATACGTCCGATCAACCGGTGAACGTCGGCGAATTTACCACGGCCAACCTGCGTTTCATAGATAAGAGTCTTCCGGCGGCGGTGGCGGCCGTCAGTCCGAAATTTCCGAAGGAGCTGGTCCCCCGGAACGGCCTTGTCATCGACAATCCGGAGCCGCTTGCACCTGGTGAAAGCCGTCTGGTGAACCTGGATACAACGGATGCGGCATGGGAAGTAGAACGTCTGGTGAGCTTTCTTTCCAACGTTGACAGTAGAATAGGCGGATTGCTGTTTTTCTATGACGGGAAAGGCAACCGCTCCATGAGCGAAGTATACGGGCCCATTGTTCCAGTCTTCAAAAAGACGATCTGAAGCCAGGTTTAATAGGACGAAGCTGCGCGATGGTCGATAAGCTCACGATCAGGAGGTACTCCAGATCGGCATTGCGCGGCCTTTCGTTTGCAGTGCCTCTGCTGGTTTTGTCGTCCCAGCCGGCCTCTTCCCACGGTGGCGTCAGTATGGAAAATGACGTGTGTAGGCTCCGATTGGGAGCATACATCATGCACTTTACCGGGTACCAGCCGCAAGCAACCGGCAGCAGGGAGTTCTGCGAAGACATTCCGGAGACCGGCAAAACCGTGGTGGTGCTGGACGCGGTTGATGATGCTCTGCGCGACATCCCGATCGAGGTGCGAATCGTGCGGGATACGGGAGACAACAGCAATTTGGAGACCATCACCGTTGTGCACTTGCAGCCCAAAGTTTACCCCTCTGGCAGCATTGCCTTGGAATATACGTTCGACAAGGCTGGAAAATTTATCGGACTGGTTACCGCGGGCGCAAAGGGCGAATACGTCTCACGGTTTCCCTTCAGTGTGGCTTCTGGAAAGTCGTTCTACGAGAAATACCTGCTTTTCATCGTAGTTCCATTGCTAGGATTTGCCTTATATCGTTATTCGGCACGTGTCAGAAAGAAATTGGACGCCCGCCTCAGCATACCACCAAACTAGCTGGGATAAGGCCGTTGATTGTTTGGCCAGGAGGGGGAACGGGCCTTGCCGCCAAGCTCGCGAGGAGAGCTAGCGCGACCGGCGAGGCGAAGCTGAGGATGCGCGTTGTAATTGCGCTTGTGGTGGCATCGTGTTCTGGATGCTCCGGATCATCGGAGTCGCCGGAGGGGACTTCGGTCGTCAGCTTCGACTATGCGCACGCGGTGCGCCGCGGCTCCTGTTCCCCCGGCAGCAAGCCGGCCGGAGCAGGTGCCACCGACGGCCTCACATCGCGCGATGGCTTTCATTATAACGTGAGGGCGCCTGCAAACCTCGATCCGACCTATGCGCATCCGCTGCTCGTCGTCTATGCGCCGGCGGGCTATGATGCGAAACAGAGCGAATCCCTCACCCGCCTCACCACCGAGGCAACCCGCAGCGGCTTCGTCGTGGTTTATGTCGGTAGCCGTCCTCTATCGGTGAAGACGATAGAAAAACTTGCGCAGCTACCTAAAGAAGTTGCCGCCGTTTGGTGCGTCGATCCAAATCGAGTAAATGCGACCGGCCATTCCGATGGCGGAACGGTGTCCATTGCGCTCGCCGTTCTGGAAGAGACTACAGGCACCGTGTCGGCAATAGCTCCGAGCGCCGCGGGCTTCTCTCGGAAAGACCTCGAAGCCTTTCGCTGCCCGAAGCCCATTCCGGTGATGGTCATGCACGGCAAGCAGGACACACATTTTCCGGGCTGGGGAAAGGAAGCCGCCCTGTGGTGGGCGCGCTGCAATGCCTGCGACATCGCAAAACCGCCCGCACCGCAAGCCAATGGCTGCCTAGCATTCGAAGGTTGCGCACCCAACGGCATGACCGTTTACTGTGAGGGGGGCGGCTCGCATAATGACTGGCCGCCCATGCAAAATCAGATATTGCGATTTTTCGGATCTGCCGGACCCCAAGAGACGCGGTAAGGGGCCCGGCAAGTGAATTCCAGGAAGATATGCAGTGTCTCAAGCCGGCCATTCAGCCGCTGGCGTCGGATACCAATACCAAACGACTTTCGAAAACATTGCGAAAATCAGAAAACTTCCAAGCTGAATAAGAAGGGTTGATTCCCTTTGACCGTAAGCGATGTTCCACGATCACTCTCCGGGTGGTCGGCGACCTTTTCGCCTCGAACACGTCGAACAGTTAAGTTAGCGCCGGCAATGTGCTCAGCACGCGACATGAGCGATCCGGACGTCGCTTTCCGGCCAAGGCGTTTTGGCGCTAGTTTAGCTAAGTCTTAACAGGCATCTCGTAGATTTCAAGCGATTCGAGGCAAGGAAAATGACGCGCTGACCAGGCCGCCGGGTGATTTCGTCCGGCATAACCCTTCCGCCTCGCCAACGGCGCACGATGGAGCGAACAGATGCGTTTCAGCGACTTTCGGATCCGGTCGAGGGCCTATGCCGGCCTCGGTGGGCTGCTGATGATCGCTGGCGGGCTGATCGCCGTGGGGGTCGTTCAGCTCATTGGCGTCGAACGCCAAATAGCGTGGTTCGCCGGCATTACGAGCAACGCCACGCGCAATCTCGAGGTACAGAATGTCGCCGGGCAAATGCTGCGAAACGCCCTCAAGTTCCAGACGGATCAGGACGAAGCGACCATCAAGGCGTTCGACGCCGAGCAGACGAAGGCGATCGAGTTGCTGGCCGCGGCGAAGCAAGCGTCGGTCTCTTCTGAGCGCCGTCGCCTCTATGACGAAACCTCGGACGCCATCACTGCCGCCAAGCAGAATTTCGATAAGCTCGTCGCGGTCGGCACCAACTTTGCCGCGGCACGGGCCAAGCAGTTCTCCCGCGGTGACGAGCTGACGGCTGCGGTAGCGCAGTTGCTCGATGCGGTACGCGGTCAGGGCGAGATCGCCGTCAATCGTCAGGCGAACGAGGTGGAGACGGCGGTGCTTCTCGCCCGCCTTGCGAATTGGCGCTTTCTCGCCACTCATGACGTGAAAGGCCCCGCCAGCGTCAGGACCAATGTTGAGAAAGCGATGGCGGCGCTGGGCGCTCTGCAGAAGAACACGGCGGCGGCGGGCATTCACGATTTACTGCCGGCGGTCGAGGCGGCGCTCGATGCTTATAGCGCAAGCTTCGCCGTGGCCTCGGAGGCGGCCCTGCAGGGGGACGAGCTTTACGAGAAGACAATTGTGCCGCAATTCCTGAAAATCAAGGAGCTCGGAGCCGCGGCACAGCAGACGCTCGATGCTGATCTCGTTCGTAAGGCGCAGGACACGAACGAGGCCGTCTCTAACACCATGACGCGACTGAGCCTGTTGGTGGGCATCGGTGTGCTGATCGTCATTTTTTTGGGTTATGTGATCGACCGTGGCATCGTCATTCCGATCTCCGGCATGACCGCGGTTATGAAGAAGCTGGCGGGCGGCGACAAATCCGTCGACGTTCCGGCGCTGAACAACAAGGACGAGATCGGTGAGATGGCGAGGGCCGTCGAGGTGTTCAAGCGCAGCATGATCGACGCGGACCGGCTGGCGGCGGAGCGGCGCGCGGAGCAGGAGAGCAAGGAGCAGCGGCAAAAGGTTATCGAGGATTATATTGTCGAGTTCGATCGCTCGGTGCGCCAGGCGCTCGAGAACATAGCCTCGGCCTCGACCGAGCTGCGCGCCACCGCCACCGGCATGTCGGCGACGGCGGAGGAGACGCAGCGCCAGACCAGGGGGGCGGCGGCGGCTTCGAAGGAAACCTCGGCCAATGTGCAGACAGTGGC
>JAJYAH010000397.1:0-6134 GCA_021779635.1 Pseudomonadota bacterium
CCGATCTGCGGCCGCTTCAGTTCCTGGGGCGCTGCGGATAGTCCTTGCGCCCGGACATTTCGAACAGCGCGCCTGGATGATTGTCCTCGAAGCGCAGTTCGAGATCGTGAAGATTGGCGATGGCCGCGGCAATGCTCAGCCCCAGACCACTGCCGGGCACCCGGTGGCCGCTGGCGGTTCGGTAGAACCGCTGGAAGATCTTGTCGCGTTCAGCCGGCTCCACGCCGATGCCGTTGTCGCGCACCCGAATGACCGGACGGCCGTCCTCCATCGTCACCGACACGCGCACCGTGCCATGCTCGGGCGTGAATTTGATCGCGTTGCCGATCAGGTTGGAAACCGCCTCCCGCATCAGGTCGCCGTCGCCGAGGATTTGCACCGGCGACTGGATCTCCAGTGCCATGTTGATCGATTTCGACGTTGCCAGCGGCTCGAAGAACTCGAACAGGTCGGCACAAATCGCGGACAGGTCGATCGGCTGGAACTTGCTCGATTTCGGCCCATACTCGACGTCCGCAAGACGCAGCAGCGCTGCGACCGTGAGCATCGCCTTGTCGATATGCGCCAGTGCTTGATGCGCCACGCGTCGCAGCACCTCATTGTCTGCGCTTTCCACGCCGCGTTCGAGCTGGGCATGGACGACCGCGAGCGGGCTACGCAGATCATGGGCGATGTTGTCGCTCACCCCCTTGATCTGCGCCAGCAACCGATTGATCTCGTCGAGCATCAGGTTCACGTCGCGGGACAGCATGTCGATGGCGTCCCGCCGGGATCGTACCGGCAGCCGGAGCTGCATGTCGCCTTTCATGATCTTGGCGATGGTCTCGTGAATGCCGGTCAGCCGCCTGGACGCGCGCCGCGCCATGAAGGCGCCGATGGCGAGCGCGAGCAATAGCATGGGGGCAAGCCCCGTGGTCAACGCCGTCAGCACGATCTGGCGAAACGCGTAGGTTTCGAGCAGGCTTCGTCCCAGCACCAGAATAGTGCCGTCGGGGCGGACGCGGGCGACGAAGATGGCGGGCTCCGTGCGATCGGTGCCCGGCGCGCGGGAGGCGGTGAAATGAGACTTGCCGTCCAGCGGGATCGCCGGCAACTCCTCGATATTGCCGAACATCGCCTTGCGGTCGGACGCAAACAACGCGGCGAAGTCCAGCCGACGCAAATCATGGGTCAAGCGCAACTCAAAGGCGCGCCTGAGCTCCTCGACCGAGTGATCGATACTCTTGGCGGCTTCGTCCTCCAGGATCAGGCGGTTGCTCTTCTCGTCGGCCGCCCTGATCTGCAGGTAGACCAGCCCGAAGATCGCCGTGGTCGCCACGATCGTCGCGAACGCGAAGGTGAGGGCGACCCGCAGCGCCGACGATCGCAGGAGCTCAAGCATCGGCGCTCAGCATGAAGCCGGCGCCACGAATATTGACAATCAGCGAGGGCGCGCCGCGGGCGTCGATCTTTTTTCGCAGGTTGCTGATGTGAACATCGACCACATTGGTCTCCAGCGAAAAATGATATTGCCAGACTTCCCGCAGCAGCATCGCGCGCGTGATGACCTGGCCGGGGTGACGCAGGAAATATTCCAGCAGCTTGAATTCGCGCGGCAGCAGGTCGATCTTGCCGTCGCCGCGATACACGGTATGCTCGATCAGGTCCATTTCCAGATCGCCGACGCGCAGCTTCGTGGTGCGGACATCATCGAGCCGGCGCAGCAAGGCATCGACCCGCGCCGTAAGCTCGATCATCGCGAACGGCTTGGTAAGATAATCGTCTCCGCCCGCCTGCAGCCCGCGAACCCGCTCGTCGATCGACGACAGCGCCGAGATCACCAGAACCGGCACCTTGATGCCTTCCTTGCGCAGGATTTCCAGCATGTTCAGGCTGTCTTCGCCGAACACCATACGATCCATGACCAGGATCGCCGCATCTCCGACCCGGGCCGCATCCGCCGCTTCGGCGATGGACGCCGTCTGCACGTGGTAGCCCAGCCGTTCGAGTTCGGTCTTGATCTCGTTCGCCAGCTCCTTCTCGTCTTCGACGAGAAAGATGGTCTGGCGACGGATCGGGGGCGCCTTCGTCAATACTTGCTTCCTTCGCGTCAGGGGGTCAGCCCGGGCGGTGGCGGAGGGGGCAGCGGATGCGGCGGATCCTGAATCAGCCGTTTGACGGCGGCAATCGCCGCGGGGTCCGGATGCCTGATCGGCGGAATGATTTCGTCCGGCGGCCAACCGCCGCCGAGCGCCTTGTAGAGGGTCACGAAGCTGTCGCCGGCAAGCCGGATGACCTCGGCACGCTGCTGCTCCAGAGCGAATTGCTGCCGCTCGGCGTCGAGAACGTAGAGGAAATCGGTCAGGCCCCGGTCGTAGCGTTCGGTCGCCAACTTCGTCGCCTGGCGCGCGGCATCGATGGCGGTATCCAGGCTTCGCAGGCTTTGCCGAAAGCCGCGATAGGTGACGTTGGCTTCGTCGACCTGCTGCACTGCCACAAGAATGGTCTGCTTGTAATTCGTGGCAAGCTCGTGCGCCCTGTAATCGGCCATTTCGACCAGAGCGTCGAGAGCGCCGAAGTCAAGGATCGGCGCATCGATCGACGGGCCCACGGATCCGATCCAGGTGATCGGAATGGCGGAGCCCGATCGTGGACCACCCTGCGCACCCCCGCCGGCGGTGAGCACCAGACTCGGAAACAAGTCCGCGGTCTTGGCTCCGACAGTGGCGACCGCAGCGGCCAGAAATCGCTCGGCTTCGCGGATATCGGGGCGCCGGCGCAGGAGATCGACCGGAAGCCCGACCGGCGCGCGGGCCGGAAGCCGTGGGACCGCAGCGGTCCGCTGCAGCTCCTGCGCCAGCGTCTCCGGGTACTCACCCACCAGCACGGCGATGGCGTAGCCGCTGGACGCGATCAGTGCCTTGAGGGGCTCGACATCGGCCTCCAGCGTCGCGACCTGACGCTTTGCGAGCGTGACGTCCAGTTCGTTGGTCAGCCCGCGATCGAGGCGGGTCTGGGCCAGATCGAGAACCTTGCGTGCGGCGTCGATATCGCGATAAAGAATCTGAAGGCGATCCTGCCGGGCCCGCAGATCAAAGTACAAACGGGAGACGTCGGCGGCGATCACGACGTAGACCCAGTCGCGCGCCTCCTTGAGTGCTTCCGCGGTATAGGCCTGCGCCTCGACGCGCCGCGCGATCTTGCCGAACACGTCGATCTCCCATTCGGCGTCGAGACCGCCGATCTGGGTGATGCTCCTGAGACCTGCGCTGTTATCCCCAGCCCTCAACGGCTCCGACGCCCGGTCCTTGGTTTCGTCCACTCCCGTGCCGACGCCACCTCCGGCGGAACCATTCAGTTCCGGCAGCGCCTGACTGCCGATGACGACCAGCTGCAATCTCGCCTGCTGCAAACGGTCCAATGCGATCTTGAGATCCAGGTTGTTTTGCAGCGCGCGCTCGATGAGGCGGTTCAGTTCCGGATCGCGCAACGTCCGCCACCATTGCCACAGATCAGGGCTGGCGCCCCCGGTCGCCGGTTCCTTGATCGCCGGCTGTGTCAGAAAAGCAACGGGAATCGCGGCATCCGGCGTCTGATAGTCCGGACCGACGGCACATCCCGCCAACACGCCGGCAAGTACAACCGCACACCCAGGATTTCGTACTCTCATACACTTATTCCAGAGATCCAGAGTCAAGACGGAGAAGGGCTTCGACCGGGGCGGCAAGTTCGTATTCGAAGATTTGGCACACAACGACGCGGCCACAGGAGCCCAGGCCGGTGGCCGAGGATCATGGATGCATCCGGCTCGTGTCCTGTTGCTGAACTCACGACATATCCATTTCTAACGCTGAGGTTGTCATTCGCCGGATCGACGGCACACCGATCCGGCAAGCGCCCAAGCACTAGCAGATTTCGTTGTTGGTGGAGAGTGATTTTCGCCTGCGATGCAACGGTTTCCCCACTGCGCAGGCCGGCGAGCGTGGTCGCCCTGGACGCAGGGAAAAACAATGCGCCGCCGCTGGATTTTGTCAGGCATCGACTATCGGCGAGAGGCAGGGTCACGACGCGACCCTTCGATAGAGGGGGGCGCCGTTCGCCTGCAGCGCCGGTAGCAAGACGCCAGATATGTTCATGTCCGAAGATGTCTCTTGATGGTTTCCGGTGGTCCGGCGCGCGCATTCGCGCAGCGAACAATCATGGAAAGCACCTTTCCGCGATCCGCACCGACGGGGGGGGCAGGCCATTCTGGTGTGGGACCATGGTGATACCTCCAAGGGGCGGCAACTAATAAAAATTTTAGCGGCCGATCAGCGAGCTCCGGGAGATTTGCTGCGCCGCGGACGACAAGAATGGTCGCCGCCAATAGCGCCGACGCGCCGGAACCAGCGTGCGTAGGTCCAGGGGATGAGCAAGCACCGGACATGTTACGATGATTTTCCGAAACCAAAATCGGTGCTATTTCGCTGGCTCCTGATCCTGGGAAGGTTGCGCATCCTTCGCCACTTTGACGACTTCGTCTGACGATAATGAATCCGGCGGGCTATTGATGACGGTGTCAGACATCGTCAATCCTTTCAAAACTTCGAACTCGGTCCCAAGATTTCGGCCGAGCTTCACCGATCTCATCTCGACTTTGTTACCGGGGCCAAGAATTGCGAGCTCTGCACCATCTTCGCGAAAGATCAGTGCACTCGTTGGAATGCGCACCGTGTTGGGGTTGTCTGGCAGGCTGAAACTCACCTGGGCAAACGTGCCGGGCTGCAACAGGTTATCGGTATTGTCGGCGTGAAGCTCGACCAGCAGCGTTCTTGAGGTCTTGCTAATGGCTTCGGCCGTGGTGGCTACGAGCGCCTTGAACGTCTTGTCCGGATATTGCGGCAGCACAAGATCGGCCGTCAGTCCGGCGCGCATCCCGGCCGACAGTTCCTGCGGCACCTGAACGAACACCCGCATCTCGTGCACGTCGGCAACACGGAATAGCTGGGGCCCGGTCCCGCCGCCCACACCGCTGCCGGCGTTGATCAGCGCCCCGATGTCGGTGTTGCGCGCGGTCACGATGCCGTCGAACGGCGCAACGATGCGTTTGAACTCCTCCAGAGCGGCGAGCCGATCGACCTGGCTCTGGTTGACATTGGCATCCGCCAGGGCGGCGTTGTAGCGCGCGTTGGCGCTGCCGGCTTCCGCCTTCTTGGACTCTGTCTCTTGCTCGGAAACGACGCCCTTCGGCGAATCGCGCCAGCGAGTATAGGTCGTCTCGGCAAAATTGAGTTCCGCTTGCCTGACTTTGACCTGCGCCTGCGCGGACACCAACTGCGCTTTGGCGGCGGCAAGCTGGGCATCGAGATCGGGCGCGTCGATTTCAGCGAGCAGGTCCCCTTTCTTGACATGTGCTCCGAAATCGAAATACCAGGCCTTGAGATAGCCGCTGACACGCGCGTAGATCGGTGCCTCGTACCAGGCCTCGATGTCACCAGGCAGGGTAACCTTCTGTCCGGAAACGCCCAGCTTTGGCTTGATCGTGGCGACGGTCGGTACTGCCTGCTCCACCGTCCATTTGGTCACCTCGCTTTCCTGGTGCCGGCGCGCCATGATCCCCGCAACGGCAATGCCGATCGCGACGAGCAGGGCTATGACCGCTACCCAAGGGGTCTTGCCGGCCGGCGGCCGCGGTTCGGGCTGCTTCCCGAGCGCTTCCATTTCGTGCTGGGCGTCGTGCGGATGGGTGTCAAGCAAGGTGTTTCTCCCGGATCACAGGCTCGGTCTGGCCAACGGTGCGCCAGAAGTCTCTGGGGCATGGCTGTGACGGTTACGGTGAAGGACGCTGAACACGGTTGGAACGAAGAAGAGCGTGGCGACGGTGGCGACGGCGAGACCGCCGATCACGGCGCGGCCGAGCGGAGCATTCTGCTCGCCGCCTTCGCCCAGCGCCAGCGCCATCGGGACCATGCCGATGATCATGGCGAGTGCCGTCATCAGCACGGGACGGAAGCGGGTGAAGCCGGCCTCCAAGGCCGCGGCGGTGGCGTCTAGGCCATTCTCCAGGCCCTCGCGGGCGAAGCTGACGAGCAGGATGCTGTTGGCCGTGGCGATGCCCATGCACATGATGGCGCCGGTAAGGGCCGGCACCGACAGGGTGGTACCGGTCGCGAACA
>JAJYAH010000397.1:6144-6617 GCA_021779635.1 Pseudomonadota bacterium
TGCCGGCGAGTGCTCCGGGGAGGGCCGTGATGATGATGAACGGGTCGAGCCAGGACTGGAAGTTGACCACGATCACCAGATAGATCAGCACGATGGCGCCGGCCAGGCCGAAATAGAGCTGGCTGTAGGCGTTGTTCATGGTCTGAACCTGGCCGCGCATCACGACATAGGAGCCGCGCGGCAGATCCTTCTTGGCGTCGCTCAGGATTTTGGAAATATCGGCGGAGATGGCGCCGAGGTCGCGCCCCTGGGTATCGCCATAGATGTCGATCACCGGCTGCACATTGTAGTGGGAGACAACGCCGGGGCTCGGTCCCTGGGTGATTTGCGCGAGCCCGCCCAGATATTGCTGGGACTCCGTGTCCTCCGCGGCCGTGATCGGGATATTGGACAGGTCCGAGATGCTGTTGATCCGGTATTGCGGCATCTGGGCGACGATTGGATAGGAGACGCCGTTTTCGGTGTTGAGCCAG
>JAJYAH010000398.1 GCA_021779635.1 Pseudomonadota bacterium
CTCTCAACCATCACTGGACCAAGGATCTCGCCGCGAGCCCCGATGGATCGAAGCTTTATGCCACCGTCGGCTCCAACAGCAATGTCGGCGAAAACGGCATCGAGGCCGAGACCAATCGCGCCGCCGTTCTCGAAGTCGATCGCGCGACCGGGGCGTGGCGCGTGTTCGCGTCGGGCCTGCGCAATCCGAACGGGCCATCGTGGCAGCCGCAGAGCGGCGCGCTGTGGGTGGCGGTCAACGAGCGCGACGAACTCGGCAATGATCTCGTGCCCGACTACATGACTTCGGTAAAGGATGGCGGCTTCTATGGCTGGCCCTACAGCTATTACGGTCAGCATGTCGACACCCGCGTCGTTCCGCAACGGCCGGACCTGGTAGCGAAAGCGATTGCGCCCGATTACGCGCTGGGCGCGCACACGGCTTCGCTTGGGTTGACATTCAACACCGGCAATCTGTTTCCGCCTGAAATGGCCGGCGGCGCTTTCGTCGGCCAGCACGGCTCGTGGAATCGCAAGCCTCGCGCCGGCTACAAGGTGATCTTCGTGCCGTTTGCCAACGGAAAGCCCTCGGGCCAACCGCAAGACGTGCTGACCGGTTTCCTCAACGGCAATGGCGAGGCGCAGGGGCGGCCGGTCGGCGTCAAGATCGACAAGCAGGGCGCGCTGCTGGTGGCCGACGACGTCGGCAACGCGGTGTGGCGCGTGACGCCATCGACCAAGTAAGCGTCACGATCCGTTGATCGTCGGGGTGAGGATTCAAGCGAGTGCTGCTTTATTTGGCAACCGACATCCATGCCGGGCCATTTGCAGCGCGTGAGCAAGAAATCGGAACCGAAAACCGTTCCGGTCACCACGCGAAATGAGAATTTTTCCAGCCATCTATCCAGCCATCTATTTTGTCTTCGAATTCGAAGATAAGATTGAGAGGAGCGGTGGAAATAGAGACAACCGCGTTTGCCTCCTTTCCCGCTCTCTCGCAGACTGTCGGCTTTGCAGTCCTGACCTTGAGGAAGCGCCGGCCTCGAAGGCGGCCCGAGCCAACATGACCTGGACCAGTCCAAGTGACCCCTAACGTACTTCGGAGAAATCTCACATGTCGGGGACGCGCAGTGAAACTGGCCGGGCTGGCGATCAGCTTCACCGCATTGTCCTGTCCGGCCCGCGCAGATGATGCGACTGCCCCCAATGCGGACGTTCCCGACAAGAGCGGCTACAATCTGTTTGATCCGACGCCGGACGACGACATGCGAAAGTTCACGCCTGACCGGCCGACCAAGGGATATTCCGTCCGCACCATCGACGCCGGTCATGTCGAGATCGAGACTGACTTCGTCAGTTACACCTATTCCAAATATCTCGGGATCACGACGCATGGCTTTGAGGCCTTCGACCCCAATCTGAAAATAGGCATCACCAATTGGGCGGATTTTGAAATCCAGTTCAACGGTCTGCAATCCCAGCAATCCTTCGACAGCGCAACCGGCGCCAGCGTGGCGCATGGCGCAGGGTTCGGCGATGTCTTCCTGCGGACCAAGATCAACCTGTTCGGCAATGACAGCGGCCCCATGGGCCTCGCCATTATTCCCTATGTCAAGGTGCCCTCCTCGGTCCCGGTCATCAGCAATGGCGCGGTCGAAGGCGGTTTGATCGCACCCCTCGCCTTGCGTCTGCCCCAGGATTACATCGTCACCTTGATGACCGAGGTGGACGAATTGAAGAACGCCGACGATAGCCGCCGATACACCAACTTCGTCAATCTCATCGGTGTCAGCCACCCGCTTCCCGGCGTCGAAGGCGCCAATGCAATGGTCGAGCTGTTTTCCTCGGCCGGAACCGACCCGGCGGCACCGCCGATCTACACCTTCGATGCCGGCATGAATTTCCGGCTGGACAAGCATACGATCCTGGATGTCGGCCTCAACCTCGGCCTCAACAAGGCCGCACCGAAGGCGCAGATCTATAGCGGCATATCGGTGCGTTTTTGATGACGAAGCCGGCGGTGGCTGGCGAGGCCGACTACACCCGAAAATGCTTCGACAATTTCAGGCCCTGCGCCTGGTAGTTTGAGCCGATGCGCTGGCCGTACAGGGCATCCGGCCGCGCCAGCATTTTTTCATACACCAGCCGGCCAACGATCTGGCCGTGCTCGAGGATGAACGGCACCTCGCGCGATCGCACTTCCAGCACCGCGCGCGAACCTTGTCCGCCGGCGCCGGCATAGCCGAAGCCGGGATCGAAGAAGCCGGCATAATGCACCCGGAATTCGCCGACCAGCGGATCGAACGGCACCATCTCCGCGGCGTAATCCGGAGGCACCTGCACGGCTTCCTTGGACGCCAGAATATAGAATTCGCCGGGATCGAGAATGAGGCTGCCATCGGGCCGCGCCGATATCGCCTCCCAGAATTCATCGACGGCGTAGCCGCCGCGGCGATCGATATCGACCACACCGGTGTGACGCTTGGCGCGGTAACCGACAAATCCCCTGGCGTTCTCGCCGGAGAGGTCGACGCTCAGCGCCACGCCGTTGACGAGATCGGCGTCGTCGGCATCGACCAGCCGTTCCAGATCATGCAGCGCGTCGAGTTCATCCGCGGACAGGACGGCGTCGCCGGTCCGAAAGCGGACCTGGCTGAGCCGCGATCCCTCGCGCAGCAGCACCGGAAAGGTCTTCGGACTGATCTCCGCATAGAGCGGGCCGTGATAGCCCGCGCCGATCATGTCGAACCGACGCGTGCCGTCGGCGATCACCCGGGTGAAGACGTCGAGCCGCCCGGTCGAGCTCTTTGGGTTGGCGGCGGCGACGATTTCCGGCGGCAGCGCCAGACTCTCGAGCAGAGGCACGATGTAGACGCAATTGGTTTCCAGCACCGCGCCGTCAGTGAGATCGATTTCGTGCAGCTTCAACTCGTCGATGCGCTCGGCCACCGTGGCACCCGGTCCCGGCAAGAAGCTGGCCCGGACCCGGTAGGCGATATCGCCGAGACGCAGGTCGAGGCTCGCCGGCTGGATCTGGCTTTCGACAAACGGATAGGCCGGCAGAATAAGCCCGGCATCCGCCATCGCCGCGATCATGCGGTCGGGCAGAATGCCATTGGCGTCGGGTTGAAGCGTGAACGACACAGTATGGTCCTCGGGATCGCCCTGCTTGCGCCATCCAGACGCTTAAAATACGGACTTTTACCGGTTATCCGAAGGTCGGCTTGACGGAAAGGGCGCGGCGGAATAAGAGCATGACTTATCCCGTGGTGATTTGAGCCGGCCGGCTTGCAGCCACGTTAAATAAGTCGCTAAACAGGCCGGGGACACGTGTGATCCCGGCCTGTGAAATTTTCCAGGCCGGTTTTTTGTGACCATTTCGGTGGTCACGATGGAGGTCACATGCCCAAATCTACCGCGCCCGCTTCGCTCACCGCTCATTATCGTCCCGAGACCCGGCTGGTCCATTCCGGCACCATCCGCTCGGAATTCGGCGAAACATCCGAGGCGCTGTTTCTCACCCAAGGTTATGTCTACGACAGCGCCGAGCAATGCGAAGCGCGCTTCAAGGGCGAGGACCCCGGCTACATCTATTCGCGCTATTCCAATCCGACGATCGCGATGTTCGAACGCCGCATGATCGAGCTTGAGGGCGCCGAAGCCGGACGTTCGACCGCCACCGGCATGGCCGCGGTGACGACGGCCATCCTGGCGCCGCTGAAGGCCGGCGATCACGTGGTCGCCGCCAAGGCGATGTTCGGATCGTGCCGCTACGTGGTGGAAGATCTGCTGCCGCGCTACGGCATTTCCTCCACGCTGGTCGACGGCCTCGATCTCGACCAGTGGCGCAAGGCGATGCAGCCGAATACCAGGAGCTGTTTCCTGGAAAGCCCGACCAATCCAACGCTCGACGTGCTCGACATCGGCGCCATCGGCGAGATCGCGCATCGGGGCGGCGCGCGGCTGATCGTGGACAACGTGTTTGCAACGCCGATCTGGCAGAGCCCGCTGACGCTCGGCGCCGATGTCGTGGTGTATTCCGCGACCAAGCACATCGACGGCCAGGGCCGCTGCCTCGGCGGAATCATCCTGTCGTCGGAAGCGTTCATTACCGAACACATCCACACCTTCATGCGCCAGACCGGCCCCTCGATGTCGCCGTTCAACGCCTGGGTGCTGCTGAAGGGGTTGGAGACGCTGGCGATCCGCGTGCGCGCGCAAACCGAAACCGCCGCCGCCATCGCCGATGTCCTGGCCCGGCATCCGAAAATCTCGCGATTGATCTACCCCGGCCGCGCCGATCATCCGCAGGCCGCGCTGGTCAAGAAGCAAATGCGCGCCGGATCGACCCTGGTCGGCTTCGAGGTCAAGGGCGGCAAGGCCGGCGCGTTCCGTTGTCTCAACGCGCTGAAGCTGGCGCGGATCTCGAACAATCTCGGCGATTCCAAAAGCCTCGTCACCCATCCGGCGACCACGACGCATCAGCGGCTGACCCCGGAGATGCGCAGCGAACTCGGGATCAGCGAGGGCTTCATCCGGTTCTCGACCGGCCTCGAGCATCGCGACGATCTGATCGAGGATTTGCAGACGGCGCTGGAGCGGGTGTGAGGCAATGGCTCACATCGGCCGATAGGTCTGCACGCTCGACGGCACGTTGACGCCGAGCTTGATCTGACCCACCGATTTGATGATGTCGTCGCCGAGCAACTGGGCAAAGCAGGCGTAACCCCAGTCGTTCATGTGCAGTCCGTCGGCGATCACGAATTTGTCGATCGGGATCGCCTGCTCCTCGTGCCATTCGCGCATCACCTCGAAGCGCGGAAAAAGGCCGACATGGCGAAGGGCTGCGACCTTGCTGAGCAGCCTCACCATCTGGCTGGCGCTTTGCGCGCGCTCGTTGACCCTCGGAGAATATTGCGGATCGACCAGCACCAGATCGGCGCCCGCCGCCTGGATCAGCGCGACGCCGTCGCTCACCAGCTTCGCGGTCTCGGCCGGATCGAGGTCGCGCAGCACGGCATTGGTGCCGACCTGCCAGATCACGAGATCCGGCTTCATGTCGAGCACCGACGTCTGAAGCCGCTTCATCATTTCGGGCGCGTCTTCGCCGCCACGGCCGCGGTTCAGGACGGTAATGTCGGCGCCCGGATATTGCCGATGCAGCTGGGCCGCCAGCCGGTTCGGATAGGTGAATTCAGGCGATGTCGAGCCCCAACCCTGGGTCGACGACGATCCGAATGCGATGATCGTCACCGGCGCGCCCGACGCCAGCTTGCCCGCCACATGCGGCAGCGACCCCACCGGTTTGACCCCGCCCTTCGGCGGCAGGCACGGCACGCGGCTGAAAATGTCGCTGGCCGACTGCGCGACTTCCTTGACCTTCTCGATCGCCTTGGTGGTGAGACTCTTGGGCGGCGGCGAACCTGGCTGGTCGACGGCGGTGACATTGCCCGTGCCGATCGTTTGCGACGCCGGCGGCCTCGAGCTATCGGATTTGGCAACGCCGGACAGCGCCGCCTGCTGGACCGCCTGGGCGCGTGCGGGCGGCATCAACGCCGGCGCCAACAGCACAAGCGCTGCGACCGCCGGCACGGCCAGCGCTGCAATCACGCAAAAAGGGCGAACAAAACTCATCAACACTTAGTCCTTAGTTCTTAGTTCTGTTGGGATGGTTCAAGATGCGCCGCGTCGATCACAAATTTCGACAGCGCACGCGCCAGGCAATCATGGACGCGCTTGGCAAGTTCGGGGCCGTGCGAAGCACTGAACAGATCGAAATCTCCTGAATCGTTCCATTGACGCATGATGGCGAAGCGGTCGAACAACGGAACGTCGTGCTGCTGCGCCACCACGCGCATATTATCGAGGTAGGGCGGGACGGAAATCATCGTTTCCGTGCGCGGGCTATATTGCAAATTCATCAAAATGACGTCGGCTCCCGCTTTTTGCAATGCAGCAACCCCGTCGTCGACGGCGCCGCGAAAATCCTCGGGATCGACCGACCGCATAGCATCGACGGTGCCGGTCTGCCAGACAACCAAAGTAGGCTTTTTTCCTTCCAGAATCTCGACCACGTCGCCCGCAACTTCCGCGGCGGTTTTCTTGGCCTGCAGCTCTACCGATACGTTAACCGCAACCGAAGGCAATTTCTCCCTCAGCAGAGCCTGCAACCGGCCAGGATAAGCGCTGCCTTCCGACATGTTGATGGTCGACGACCGGCTGCCCAGCACCAGAATCTCAAGCGGATGGCCGCTTTTCACCGCATCGGTGACCTTGGGCAGCGGACTTTCGCTCTGGAGCAGGTAAGCCGGAACGTCGCAATTCTGGGGAGCATCCTCGGCGCGGGGAGTATCCTCGGCGCGCGCGAATGTGGCGGTCAAAAGACCAGCCAGCAGCGTCAGTCCCAGTATGGACCGCGAGTTGGACCTCATAAGCCCCCTCCCGCCATATCGGCGTTGCCGCCGGTGCTTTTGATCCGCGTCGCACTCTTGTCGGCGGAGTGTTTATACCATGAAAACAGCCATGCCGCGGCGGACATGATCAGGATTCCGGAAATACTGACAATGAAATGCAGCACCACGCCGCCGGAGACCTCGGCCAGCACGAAATGGCCCGCGAACGCCAGGAACACGCCGA
>JAJYAH010000399.1 GCA_021779635.1 Pseudomonadota bacterium
AGCGAGCGCGCCGACGCCTTGCCGAGGCATCTGTCCGGCGGTCAGCAGCAGCGCGTCGCGATCGCGCGGGCGATCGCGCCCAATCCCAGCGTGCTGCTGCTCGACGAGCCGACCTCGGCGCTCGATCCGGAACTGGTCAACGAAGTGCTGGAAGTGATCCGGCGGCTGGCGGTCGAGGACGGCCTGACCATGATCATCTCGACACACCAATTGCGCTTTGCCGACGAAGTCGCCGATCGCGTCGTGTTTCTCAGCGGCGGCTCCATCATCGAGGAGGGACCGGCGCATGAGGTTCTCACCAACCCGCGCAACCCGATCACCGCGCGCTTTCTCAGCGTGATGGAGGCCGACAAACCGACCGTGGCGCCTGCATGACGCGGCGGCAGGCCGCCGCCGGATTATCAGATGCCGTCCCTTCACTCCCAACAAACTTGCGTCCGCAAGCGTTAGCCGAGGCCATTGCATGAAGCATCATCTCCTTCCCGTTTCGCCCGCCAACGTCCAGTGGGGCTACTTCAGCAAGAAGGCCAAACCGGCCCTGACGCTGAAGTCCGGCGACCGCGCCACCATCGAAACGCTGACGCACCATGCCAATGACGACTATGAGCGGATGATCGCCAACGATCCTGGCGCCGAGAGTGTCTTTCACTGGACCAAGGAACACAAAGCGGTGGTCCGCCGCGGCGCGGGGCCGGTCGAAGGTCCGTTCCTGCGCGGTTCCGGCGAAGGCGTCGGCGTTCATCTTCTCACCGGCCCGGTGGCGATCGAGAACGCCGAGCCCGGCGATATTCTGGAGGTCCGCATTCTCGACGTCCGGCCGCGTCCGAGCTGCAATGCCTGCCATGCCGGGCGCTGCTTCGGCTCCAACGCCGCGGCCTCATGGGGCTTTCACTATCACGACCTGATCGAGGAGCCGAAGCCGCGCGAGGTGATCACGATCTTCGAGCTCGATACCTCAGGCGAGCCGTTCGCCAAGGCGGTCTACAATTACGTCTGGACGCCGCAGACCGATCCCGACGGGATCATCCATCCGACCATCGATTATCCTGGCGTCCGCGTCGATCACAGTCTGGTGCGAAAGCGCGAGAACATCCTGCCCAACGTCAAGGTGCCGGCGCGCCTGCATTTCGGGACGATGGGGCTGGCGCCGTCGGAGGCCGATTTCGTGAGCTCGATCCCGCCCGGCTATACCGGCGGCAATATCGACGACTGGCGCATCGGCAAGGGCGCGCGGATGTACTACCCGGTCGCGGTGCCCGGCGCCTTTTTCTCGGTTGGCGATCCGCATGCAGCGCAGGGCGACAGCGAACTCGGCGGCACCGCGATCGAAACGTCGCTGACCGGCGATTTCGAATTCATCCTGCACAAGCACCGCGATCTCGGCGGCACCGTGCTGGAAGGATTGACCCACCCGATGCTGGAAACGGAGCAGCAGTGGTCGATGTACGGCTTTACGTTTCCGAACTATCTCGCCGAACTCGGCCCCAACGCCCAGACCGATATCGTCAATCATTCGAGCCTGGACAAGGCGATGCGCGATGCCTTTCGAAAGCTCCGCCGCTTTCTGATGACCGTTCACCACATGAGCGAGGACGAAGCGATCGCCCTGATGTCGGTCGCGGCCGATTTCGGCGTCACCCAGGTCGTCGATGCCAATTGGGGCGTGCATGGCTCGATCCGGAAGAATGTCTTCAGCTGCACATAGGAGAATGAGTGACGGCTGAAACCGGCCGTTCCGGCCCCAACTGCCCGACCGGCGCCCGAAGCGCCGGCGGGCTGCTATCGTCCTGTTTTTGGCACGACGGTTGCTTCGTCCGAGGCATGAGTATTCGGCCGTTTACCAGCGAGTCGTATTGCGAGGGCGACAGGACCGAAGCCTGGCAGGACGTATTGAGCGGTTTCGGACTGCGATCCTCGTCGCTATCGGCCATGCATGGCGAGCATGCCACGGCGCTGTCCCGCGCCTCGCTGGACGGCGTCGGGCTGATGCGCTTTGCCGCCGGCCCGCAGGTTTTCTCGGCGCTGCCGCGACGCGCCGAGCTTCCGATCGTCCTGCTGCCGACCGAGGACGGCGCGGTGCTCAAGGCCGGCGGATCGCCGCAAAACGTTCCGGCCGGCCGCATCCTGCTGCTGCCCCGTCAGAGCGGCTGGCAGGTGGCGTTTCACCGCGGCATCCGCGCGATCGTGCTGTCGGTGACGGCCGAAACTTTCGGCGGCCGCAAGATCAGAGTGCCGGAATGCAGGGCCGCCAGCATCGTCGCCGCAGGGGGGCTGGCCGACGTTCTTTGCCGCACGCTGGAAGCGGCCTCCGAAACCCTTGAAAGCTTGCCGCCGGAAGCCTGGAACACCATCGGGCTGAGCCTCGCCGAGATGCTGCTCGCGCTTTCGCGCCAGCAGCGGCCCAGCGCCGCCGAAGTGATCGGCATTGGCACCCGGCCCGCGCTGCTTCATCGCATTTGCGAGGCCGTCGAACGCAAGCTTGGCGATCCCGAACTCACGCCGGCGCGCGTCGCGCAGATGGAGGGCATTTCGGAGCGCTATCTTCAGAAGCTGTTTGAAGGCACTGGGGACAATTTCACGCATTATCTGCGGGAGCGCCGTCTGCAGCGCTGCTGGGCCGACCTTGCCAATCCTGCCGAGGCACATCGATCGGTGTCCGATATCGCCTTCGGGTGCGGCTTCAGCGACGCGGCGCATTTCAGCCGCTCGTTTCGCGACCGGTTCGGGTTGTCGCCCCGCGCGTTCCGGCAGCGCGAACTCGAACGCCTGTCGGGGCTCGGCGTCCGGGCCGGGCAGCGCGGCTGGCCGCAGGATGCGATTGCGCAGTTGCGTCCGCACCAACCGGCTCCGGTCATCACGCCCGTTGAGCCGGAGCCGGTGGAATTGGCTGTGCCGCAAGCGGGCAGGCCTGCGCATCATCATCTCCCGGTCGATGCCGCGCATGTGCATTGGGGATTTTTCAGCCGCGCGCTGAAACCACTGGTCGAGATTGTTTCGGGCGACACCATCACCGTGGAAACCTTGAGCCAGCACGCCTCCGACGATCCCGAACGCATGATCGCCGGCGATCCCGGCGCCGAGAGCGTGTTTCGCTGGACGCCGGCGGGAAAGGGCGTCGATCGCCGCGGCGCCGGTCCGATGGACGCGTCGATCTACGGTCGCGGCGCCGGAGAAGGGTTCGGCGTGCACATCTGCACCGGACCGATTGCGGTAAGGGGTGCCGAACCCGGCGACGTTCTCGAAGTTCGCATCCTCGACATGGTGCCGCGCCCGAGCCGCAATCCGGATCAGCAGGGACGGATTTTCGGCAGCAGCGTCGCGGCCTGGTGGGGATACCATTATGACGAGTTTCTATCGGAGCCAAAGCCCCGCGAAGCCGTGACCATCTACGAGATATTCACCGGCGAGGAGCCGCACGCGGAGGCGATCTATTCCTATCGATGGCAGCCGCAAACCGATCCATCCGGCGTGCTGCATCAGACCTACGACTATCCCGGCGTGCCCGTCGCCCCCGAGACGATCCGGCGGCGGCACGGCGTGCTCGACGGTATCCGGATTCCATTGCGGCCGCATTTCGGCGTCATCGGGGTAGCGCCGCGCGAGCCCGGCCTGGTCGATTCCGTGCCGCCGGCCTATTTCGGCGGCAACCTCGATAACTGGCGACTCGGCAAGGGCGCCGCGGTGTATCTTCCGGTTTCCGTCCCCGAAGCCTTGCTATCCATCGGCGATCCTCACGCCGCACAGGGCGATGGCGAGTTGAGCGGAACGGCGATCGAATGTTCCATGACCGGCACGTTTCGGGTTGTGCTGCACAAGAAGGCCGATCTCGCCGGTCGTCCTTTCGCGGACCTGACCTATCCGCTGATCGAGACGGAGACCGACTGGGTGCTGACCGGATTCAGCCATCCGAATTATCTCGCCGAATTCGGCGCCAAGGGACAAAGCGAGGTCTATGCGAAATCATCGCTCGATCTTGCGATGAAGGACGCGTTTCGCAAGGTTCGGCGATTTCTGATGAGCACCAGAGGATTGAGCGAGGACGAGGCGATCGCGCTGATCTCGGCGGCGGTGGATTTCGGCGTCACGCAGGTGGTCGACGGCAATTGGGGCGTTCATGCCATCTTGAGCAAGCGCCTGTTTGCGGCATGACATCGATTCCGAGAACGAGACGTCGCTGATGAAATTTCACATGATTGCCGGCGGCCCGAAACCGGTTGCGCCTTTCAGCCATGCGGTCGAGACCGACGGCTTCGTCCTTGTCACGGGCCAGATGCCGGACACACCCGGCGCGCCCGGCGTGTTGCCTGACGGTATCGTGGCCCAGACCCATGCGGTAATGGCCAACCTGCGGATCTTGCTGGCGGGCGTCGGGCTCGGCCTTGAGCATGTCGCCATGGCGCGAATTTATCTGACTCGCTTCAGCCAGGATTATGCGGCGATGAACGAAGTGTATCGAAGCTATTTCGCGGAAGACCGGCTCCCGGCCCGCACCTGCGTCGGCGTCACCGGGCTCGCCTATGACGCGCTCATCGAAATCGACCTGATCGCACGGAGGTCGTCGCCGCACGCGGCCGCCGGCTAGAGCATGATCCGGAAAAGTGGGTACCGGTTTTCCGAAAAAGATCATGCTCGAACAAAAAGATAGAGCGAGATGGCGATTCGACGAAAAGCCATCTCGCTCTAGATCAATCCGAACGCGCAGATTGTCCTATTCGAACAATCCACGCGGCTGGTAATACGGTCGCGGCGCATAGCCCGGTGGGACGGATTGCACCAGATAGCCGTTGTTGTCGTAATATTGCTGCGGCTGCTGATTGGCCCGCGCGTCGTACAGACGACGGCTGGTGCGCGGCGCCGGGTAGCGCGCCCCGTCCGAACTGCCGTCCGCCGGATAGAAATAACCGTCATCCGCCTGTACCTGCGGGGCGTATTGTGGTGCGGGCGGCAACTGCTGCGGTGTTATGACCATCGGCTCGCCGGCGGCGTTATATTGCGGAGCGTATTGCGCGGCCGGGTCGCGGCGGGCGACAGCGGTCGCCGGCCGGGTGCGCGGATTGCGCGCCAGCGCGACCGAGGCCGAACCGGTGAGCGTCACGGTGGTGTTGAGAACGCCTTGCTGCTCCACCAGCGCATACAGGGTCGAGGCGTTGGCGCGCGACAGCCGCACGCAGCCGTGTGACACCGGTGTGCCGAGACGGCCTTCGGATTCGGTGCCGTGAATGGCATGACCGACTTTGGTGAAGAAGATCGAGTGCGGCATCGGCGCATCGTCGAACTCCTTGGAGAAATGGTCTTCCTCCATCCGGAACGCCCGGAAGCTGCCGTTCGGCGTTTCGTGGGATGGATTGCCGGTCGAGACCGGCCACTGGTAGCGCTCGACGCCGTCGACCGCAACCGTCATCGTCTGCGTGTCCTTGTCGACCGTGATGGAAACCTTGGCCTGCGCGGCGCCGCTGGCGACGAAAAACATCAAACCAGCAAAAGCGATAAGGAAGGAACGCATTTTACCTCCGGCCTCCGGGCCTTAACTGCAGTGCCGCTCCGACCGTCCCCCCAAGCTCTATATGCCCGAAATGCGGCATCGGTTCCAGTGCCCTGTCGGGCGCATCGTTAATGCAGGGCAGGGCGCAAACATGGCGGAGGCAGGGTTTAATCTGGTGCCGACATCATTTTTCGCGGCGGCGCCGATTCGCCGATTCACTGCGCTTTCCAATTTCCCAGGGTGGCGCAACCTTTTGCTCACGTCGGCGTTACATATGCCCGCTCCGCGGGGACCCGTAGCGGCCAAGCCCAAGGAATTAATCAAGATGAACAGTATGAACACGACGAAGACGATCGCAGCGATGCCGATAACCGGCTTGCGCATCAAGCTCCCGCTTGCAGCCGCAGCGCTCGTTCTCGCCTTGCTCGCGATGCCCCATGCCGGGCATGCGCAGGGCGTCGTCGGCGGCATGGAGGGCGGCGCTCAGCAAGGCGAGCGCGAGGGTGGCCGCGCGGCAGGCCCGGTGGGCGCCGTCGTTGGCGGCGCGGTCGGCGCCGGTGTCGGCGGCGCGGTAGGTGCCGTCAATGGCGTCCTCGGGATCGGTGGCTATCGGTATCACCGTCATTATCGGCACCACCATCATTATCATTGATACGGCTCTCCACGATCGCCACAGCCGCTTCCACTGCTACCGGCAGGTTTCTGCTTTCTACGCAATCGTCATTCCCCGATGCGCAATCGCGCATCTGAGGTTCGCATCCTCGATGCGCCCCGGAATGACTTTGTGTTTGCGTGCTGATCTCAGTTCTTCAGCCGGTAGCCGGTCTTGAAGATCCACCACACCGTGGCCATGCAGATGGCGAGGAACATCAGCGTGATGCCGACGCTGACGCCGATGCTGACATCGGCGATTTCGTAGAAGCTCCAGCGGAAGCCGCTGATCAGATAGACCACCGGATTGAGCAGCGTGATGGTGCGCCAGCCCGACGGCAGCATGTTCACCGAGTAGAAGCTGCCGCCGAGGAAAGTCAGGGGCGTCACCACCAGCATGGGGATCATCTGCAGCTTCTCGAATCCGTCGGCCCAGATCCCGATGATGAAGCCGAACAGGCTGAAGG
>JAJYAH010000400.1 GCA_021779635.1 Pseudomonadota bacterium
ATCTCGAGACGAAGCCGCCGGGCACCGGGCGCAGCATATCGGGAGTCAGCGTTTGGGCTTGCGCCGGACCGTCTTGCAACGCGATCAGCGCAAGGCATGCCAATAGCGCGCGTAAGGTCGTTGCGCGCTTGCGGCGGCCCCTTGCTGGACCCGTCATCACGATCAAAATACTCCAACAAATTCATACGCTTGCCGGCCGGGTTCCGTGCGCGTGCGAGCCCCACGCGCGGAAAACGTCGTTAACGGAGTTAAAACAATTATGGTTAATGACCCGTTGAGAACCGGGCGCCGCGTCGCATCGCGGATTTGGCCGTGCTAAAGAGGGGCCCGGCTCGAAAGCCGATGCCCCCAGCTCCCTGGAATCCGACATGGCCAAACCGAAACCGCTGATGACAAATTCATCCGGGACCGAACTCGCGAACACCGCCATTCAGTCGGCGCTGCGTACGCTCGAGGCCAATAGCAGCGGCATCGCCGCGCTGGCCGCGGCGCTGCAATCCGATCTCGGCCCGGCGTTTGCCGCCGCCGCCGATGTCATTCGCAACGCCAAGGGGCGGTTGATCGTCACCGGGCTCGGCAAGTCCGGCCATGTGGCGCGCAAGATCGCCGCCACCCTCGCCTCCACCGGCACGCCCGCCTTCTTCGTCCATGCCGCCGAGGCCGGCCATGGCGACCTCGGCATGATCACCGCCGACGACGTCATCATGGCGCTGTCGTGGTCCGGCGAGCAGCCGGAAATGAAGGCGCTCATCACCTACGCCAAGCGCTTCCGCATCGCGCTGATCGCCATGACGGCGGAACGCGACTCCACCCTGAGCAAGGCCGCCGATGTCGCGCTGACGCTGCCGAAGGCCCGCGAGGCCTGCCCGCACAACCTTGCCCCCACGACCTCCTCGCTGATGCTGCTGGCGCTGGGGGACGCGCTGGCGATCGCGCTGCTGGAGGGCCGCGGCTTTACATCGGTCGATTTCAGCGTGCTGCATCCGGGCGGCAAGCTCGGCGCGATGCTGAAATATACCCGCGACCTGATGCATGCCGGCGACGCGGTGCCGCTCAAGCCGCTTGGCACCCGCATGTCCGACGCGCTGGTCGAGATGTCCTCCAAGGGATTTGGCTGCGTCGGCATCGTCGATCCGCGCGGACAGATCGCCGGCATCGTCACCGACGGCGACCTGCGCCGCCACATGCGGCCGGACCTGATGACCGCGCTGGTCGATGACGTGATGACGAAAAATCCGAAGACGATTCGCGGCGACCTGTTGGCCAGCGAAGCGCTGGAAATTCTCAACTCCTCGAAGATCACCGCACTGATCGTGACCGACGCCGGCAAGCCGGTCGGCATCGTGCATCTGCACGACATCCTGCGCGCCGGGGTGGCGTAGGCACCGTCATCGCAATGACGGCTAATTTGCCGCTGCCGCCGGAAACCGCGCCGCATTTGCCTCCAGCGGCAGATCGAGCCCGTTCGCAATGTACGACACCGTGCGATAGAAGCCGCAGAGCAGGATGATCTCGAAGATCTGCGCATCGTCGTAATGCGCCGCCAGCGCCTTGAATTCCGCGGCACCCAGGGTGGCGCGGTGATGCAGCGCATCGACCGCTGCGATCAGGGCCTGCTCGGCCGCCGACCAGCACGGCGCATCGGCTCCGCCCTGCACCGTGGCGCGGACCTGCGCCTCGGTGAGGTGGGCGGCCTCCGCGAATGTGGCGACATGCACGCCCCATTCGTACTGGCATCCGGTCAGCGCGCAGGTCCGGTCGATGACGATTTCGCGGTCCCGCAACGGCAGCGGCCCGCGATCGAGCAGACTGCCGGCCCGGAATTTTTCCCAGGCGCGCGCATTGCCGGCGATCACGCGGAACAGGATCAGCGGCGGCGCGCCGCGCATGATCCGGTCAAACTGCTGCTGAAGTTCCGGCGCATAGGGCGGCTGCAGCGCTGCCAGTCGTGACATGATAGACTCCTGTGCTACAATAAATGTAGCGATACGTTACATTATCTGTAGCAAACTGCAAGGAAGCCGGCGGTGCCAAAACAGACCTCAGCCATGAAGAAACGCAGCGTCCGCGGCTCGACATCGGGCCGGCCAATCATGGTGCTGCTCGACCTCTTGGGACGGCGCTGGACCCTGCGCATCCTCTGGGAACTGCGCGATCAGCCGCTGACGTCGCGCGCCCTGCGCACCGCCTGCGACGAAGCCTCCCCCACCGTGCTGCAGGCCCGGCTGTCCGACCTGCGGCAGGCGAACCTGGTCGAGCTGGTGCCCGCCGGCGGCTATCGGCTCACGGCGCTGGGCCGGGAGCTGCACGAAAACTTCCTGCCGCTGCATCGTTTTGCCGAGCGCTGGAGCAAGCAGCGGGCGAATTGATCTAGAGGCCTTATCTTGACGCGTTTCTTCACGCGAACCGGTATCCACTTCGCTTGAAAACGCTACGCCGCGGCCACCGTCAGGCTCGCGCCATCGGCTTGCACGATCCGCACCCGGCTGCCGGCAGGCGCATCGGGACCGGCGACGCGCCAGATCGTATCGTCGATCCGCACCGTGCCTGCGCCGTCGATGATCGGCTTCTCCAGTGTAAACACCCGGCCGACCAGCGCATCGGCGCGCTTGTTGAGAAACGGATTGCTTTTGCTGACGGCGCTGCTGTTGCGCGCGATGCGCCGCCACAACGGCACCGCGGCGGCCGCGAAAACCGCGAACATCAGGATCTGCACCTGCCACGACGGATGGATCGCAAACGACAATAGCCCGACCAGCAACGCCGCAAGCCCGAGCCAGAACAGGAAGATCCCCGGCGCGATCAGCTCCAGCGCCATCAGAACGACGCCGAAGATCAGCCAGTTCCAGGTGCCAAGGGTGGAGAACATCTCGGTCATTGCACAGACTCTAGCTTGGCGGCGGGACCGGCGGCACGGCGCCCGACGGGCGGCGCGCGGCCGCCTGCGCCGATGCCGCACTTTCGCCGAAAGTGGCCTTGGCGATCTCGCCGATGCCGGCCAGCGATCCGAGCACGCTCACCGCCTCGATCGGCAGCATGATGATCTTCTGGTTCGGCGAGTCAGCCAGTTGCCCGAATGCCTTGATGTATTTGTCAGCGATAAAGTAATTCAGCGCGGCGACGTCGCCCTTGGCGATGGCTTCGGAGACCATCTGGGTTGCCTTGGCCTCCGCCTCGGCGGAGCGTTCGCGCGCTTCGGCGTCGCGGAAGGCGGCTTCGCGACGGCCTTCGGCCTGCAGGATCTGGCCCTGTTTCGCACCTTCCGCGCGCAGGATTTCCGATTGCCGCTGCCCTTCGGCCTGCAGGATATCGGCGCGCTTGACCCGCTCGGCCTTCATCTGACGCCCCATCGCCTCGACGAGATCGGCCGGCGGCACGATGTCCTTGATTTCGATGCGGTTGACCTTGAGCCCCCACGGCGAAACCGCGGCATCGACCACGCGCAGCAACCGCTCATTGATCTCGTCGCGATGCGACAGCACCTGATCGAGATCCATCGCGCCCATCACCGAGCGGATGTTGGTCATCGTCAGCACGATGATCGCCTGATTGAGATTGGACACTTCATAGCTCGCCTTGGCGGCGTCGAACACCTGGAAGAACGCGACGCCGTCCACCGTCACGGTGGCGTTGTCCTTGGTGATGACTTCCTGCTCGGGAATGTCGATCACCTGCTCCATCATGTTCATCTTGCGGCCGACGCGATCGAAATAGGGAATGATGATGTTCAATCCCGGCGCCAATGTGCGGGTGTATTTTCCGAAGCGCTCGATGGTCCAGTCGTATCCCTGCGGCACCGTCTTGACGCCGGCAAACAGCGTGAAGACAACCAGCAGCACCAGCACGATGGCGAAAATATCGAAGCCGTCCATGAAAAATCTCCTAAAGCGAAAATGCTTGCGACGCCACCGCACCGTACTGCAACCATATGTCAGGCATTGCAGTGCAGCGAGCCCCTGATTGGTCGTCCATCAGGGATGTAAGGTTCGACACGTTGAAAAGCCAGAAGATCACGGTCCGATCGAAACGGATCATGATCTGCACTCTTATTTGAGCATGATCTTTTCTGAAGACCGGGTCCCACTTTTCCGGATCATGCCTCAGATCCAGCCCTGAAGTTCGCGCAATACCAGCTGGCGGATCACGTCCATGCCGGCGTCGCTGTCGTTCAGGCAGGGAATCGCCGCGAACTGTTCACCGCCATTGTGCCGGAAGATCTCGGCGTTCTCCTGCGCGATTTCTTCCAGCGTTTCCAGGCAATCGGCGGAGAACCCGGGCGTGACGACCGCGACGCGCCGCACGCCGTCCTTGGCGAGTTGCGCGACGGTCTTGTCGGTGTAGGGCTGCAGCCAATGGTCGAAGCCGAAGCGCGACTGAAATGTCAGGATCAGCTTCGAGGCCTCAAGGCCCATGCGCTTTCGTAAGCTTTCGGTGGTCGCGATGCATTGCGCCTGATAGGGATCGCCCTGGTCGATGTATTTCTGCGGCATGCCGTGGAACGAGGCCACGATCAGCTCGGGCTGGAATGGCAGGGTCTTGAGATGCGCGTCGATCGAGACCGCCAGCGCCTCGATATAATCCGGATCGTCGTAATAAGGCGGCGTCACCCGCAAGGTGGGTTGCGCGCGCATATCGCCGAGCACGCGGAACACTTCGTCGCACACGGTCGCCGAGGTCGCGGCCGAATATTGCGGATAGAGCGGCACCACCAACAGCCGGTCGCAGCCTTGCGCCGTCAGGGCATCGATCCTTGAGCGGATCGACGGATTGCCGTAGCGCATCGCCCAATCCACCACGACATGGTCGTGGTCGGCGATCGACGCCGCGAGCTTCTCGGACTGTGCGCGCGTAATGGTCTTGATCGGGGACTCGTTTTTCTCGGCGTTCCAGATCTTCCGGTAATCGCGCGCCTTGCGGCGGGGGCGGGTGCGCAGGATGACGCCGTTCAGCGCCAGCTTCCACAACAGTCCCTGATTTTCGATCACGCGCGGATCGGACAGGAATTCCTTGAGATAGACCCGCACGCCCTTCGCATCCGCGCTGTCGGGGGTGCCGAGATTGACCAGCAGAACGCCGACGCGCCGCGGACTGACGTCCGCCGCGGGTTTTGCACTTTCGATGGGAACGACCGTGGTCATGAGGTCCGTGGCTTGGCGCGTTGTACCGGCCTTGTCAAGATAATGGCCAGTTCGATACTGTCGAGCGTCAAGGCATCAACGCCATATGACCGCGCCTCGGGAGGAACCATGACGGCCGCCGAATGGTGCGTTTTCGGAACGCTGATGCTGTATCTGCTGACGATCGCATCGATCAAGTGGATCGGGTTTCGCCGCTTCGACAACGCCAGACCGCGCGATCCCGCGTTCTACGACGATCCGCTTCGGGCCCGCGCGCTGGGCGCGCACCAGAACGGCATCGAGGCGTTTCCGTTCTTCGCCGTCGCCGTGTTGCTGGCGGAATTTCGCGCCGGCCCCCAGCGCCTGATCAATGAACTCGCTATACTCTTCCTGATCGTGCGGATTGCCTACGTCTTCACCTACCTCGGCGATCGGCCGACGCTGCGCTCGATCCTGTGGAGCATCGGCTTTGCGATCAATCTCGCCATCTTCTTCATGCCGGCGATCCGAAGCCATTTGCCGATCTAGGTTCCGATGCAATTTTTTCACCCTGAAAGGTAAGCCGTCATGGCGAGCCAACGGGGCGGCCGAACTCACTTGAAATCCGTGGTTAGGACGCCCGGATTTTCAGCGGTATCGATCAGGGTCACCCCTCAGCGCTGTCGCGCCAGCAGAGCGTCCAGCGACCAGCGGCCAGCCCCCACGATGAGAAGATAGACGCAAGCGAGCAGCATGGTGAAGTCCAGGCGCGCTTCGTGCATCATGCTCCAGAAGCCGGTGCGCTTGATGTCCTGAGCGAGGTGAAATATCCACGCATCGCGTCCCAGCAGAATTGGAATTTTTGTCGAAACAAGCGCAACGATCATGACGATGATCAGTGGTATCGCAGCAAGCCGCGTAAACAGCCCGAGGATGATGAGCGAACCGCAGATGATTTCGACGATGCCGACGAAGGGTCCCATGGCATCGGGAAAAGGAATGCCGATTCTTGCGAACCGTCCCGCTCCCAGAACATCGGCAAAGACCAGCTTCTGGATGCCCTCCGGCAAAAAGACACAGAGCCCGACGAGAAGCCGCACCAGGATGGTCCAGCCGGATTCGCTGGTGCGCAGTATGTTGTTCAAGGTCACCGTGACATCCTTCATGCCAATTGCGACAGGATGCCGGCACCGGCCAGGAGCACCACGACGATCCAGGGCGGCATCTTCCATACGGTGAGCAGCAGGAAGCCCGCGAGCGCCAGTGCGAAATCGCGCGGGGTCAAGACCGCGCTGGTCCAGACCGGGTTGTAGAGGGCCGCGCCAAGAATACCGACCACGGCCGCGTTGCTGCCGCGCATGGCGGCTTGGGCGCCAGGGCGTGTGCGCATCGCATCCCAGAACGGCAACATGCCATAAACGAGCAGCATGCCCGGAAGCAGCAACGCGACGAGGCCGACGGCTGCGCCGGCAACGCCGTTCGGCGCAGGACCC
>JAJYAH010000401.1 GCA_021779635.1 Pseudomonadota bacterium
TGAGCCATTCGCGCTGACGGTCAGACATGTTGAAGTCCATTGGGCGTTCCTCACATTTTCAGGCGGAAATTGTTGGCGGCACTGTCTCCCCGCAGCCTGTTCACCGCAAGACCATATAAAACTATTATCGCGCCTGTTGGCGCGGCGATGACGGCCGGCGTGGCATTTGCTGGCACGGCAACGCGTCATGCGCATTGACATTCCAGCCTTCAAACCATAGTTTCATACAACTGTTTGAATTGCAACTGCCCGCATTTTGCGGTGATGCATAGTGGCCATGACATGCCGACGGACCATACAAGAGCCGCGATCCTGAGCGCCGCCGAACGGCTTTACGCGGATCGGGGCTTCGCCGACGTCACGCTGCGCGACATCGTCGCCGCCGCCGACGTCAACCTTGCGGCGGTGAACTATCATTTCGGCTCCAAGGACGAGCTGATCGCCGAATTGTTCGTCACCCGCAGCCTTGCCACCAACCGCCAGCGGCTCAACGAATTGAAGGCCGCGGAAGCGGCCGGCGGCGGACGCGCCGCGATCGACGCCATCTTCCGCGCGCTGGTCGGGCCGACCCTGCGCGGCTGCCTCGGCCCCGACAATGAGCGCTCGACGGCGGCGCGCTTCATGATCCGGGCCTCGATCGAATCGGTGCCGCCGATCCGCCGGATCAAGAATCGCGAAATCGATCATTTGCGGAAATTCGCCGCCGCGATGCGCCGCTCGCTGCCCGGCCGCGACGAGGTCGAACTCTATTGGGCGTTGCATTTTGCGCTGGCGATGGCGCACCAGACCATCCGCGACAGCGAGCGACTGATCAAACTGTCGGAGGGATCGTGCGATCTCAACGACGTCGCAGGCATCCTCGACCGCATCGTCGCGGTGTCGGTGATGGCGCTGACAGCTCGCGAGGCGGACAAGAAGGCGCCCGCCAGACTGGTCGCGCGCGACGCGCGGTAGTTCTCCTGAACCAGGTCATGAACTCATCATCAGAGTGGCCGGCGGATGTCGGCCTTGGTGCGCATTCCGGACCCAGGTCGGACATCGCGCGGAGTCCATGCCAAGCGGCGGCGTCTCACGCCGACACGACGTCGCTAGCTTCTTGCTTCACCGGTAGACGAGCCATTTGCGTTGCTGGCGGCGAACAAGGCTTCCTGTGATTTGCCCGCCTCCAGAATTCTTTGCCAAGCCTCCGGTGTTACCGCGTAGGGCCCGACGGCACCGGCATGGAACTTTCGCCAGAGCGGCGGATAGGTGAGCGTCGCCGCGAGCGCGAGCGCAAGCGGGACTGCGGCGACGGGATCGCCGCTGAGCGGCGTCAGTTCCTCGGCCGACCCGACATAGGCGCCGCGTGAAAAGATCGCGTTCAGCGTTTCGCACAGCACCGCGCGCCGTTTTCCGCTTTGTTCCGCCGCGCCGAGAATGGCAATGAGCGCCTGATGCGTGCGCACGCCGGGCCGTCCCGCCGGCTGCTCGGGCGCATGCCTGGCACCGGCGATGTCAAGCATGGCGCCAACAAGATCGACGCCTGCGGCGAGCGCATTTGCCGGCTCGACGAGGCGCGGATTGACGTCGATGATCTTCGGCCCGTCATCGCTCACGATCACGTCCATCGACAGCCCGCCATGCCAGTCGAGCGCCGCGACGAGTTTCGCGAGCAGCACCGGGATTTCCGGCAGCGTGACACTTTCTTTCAGCGCGGCGCCGCCGCCCACGCCCTCGCGCAAACGCAGGCAGGCGTGCTGCGCGACGAGCCGCCCGCGTTGCGCTACCGCCTGAACCATGGCGAGTTGCCCGTTGGCCTGTGTCTGCACGATCAATTCGCCCGCGCCGAGCCCGAAGGCGTGCGCGGCGTCGGCCAGTTCCTCCGGCGTTTTCACCCGCCGCACGCCGGAACTCGCCGTGCTCACCGGCCGCTTCACGAAGGCCGGAAAATTCTTCACGCGCGAGAGATCGTTGGCCGAGGCGATCACCATCGTTTCGGGCTGCGGCGCGCCGATCTCCGACAGCGCGCGAAACGCGGAAATCTTGTCCTGCACTCGCATGAGAGCGGCGAAGGGCGGAACGATCGTGCGGAGCTTCAGGCGCGACTCCAGCGCCGACAGAATTGTGACCTGCTCCTGGGTCGGAAACAGCAGATCGACCCGCCTTTCCCCGACGATGCGTTCGGCGGCGTCGAGCCAGCCGAATGGATCGAGCCCGAAACGCGGAACCGCATGCACAGCGCGCACATGCCGCGTGAAACGCGTCAGGCAGAGGGCAGTCGAGGACAGAATCTCGACCTGATGGCCGAGCGCGCCGAGCCGGCCCGCGACCTGCCGCGACGTAAGCCCGGAGCCTTCGGTGAGCAGGATGCGCATGAGAAATTGTCGCCTGTTGCAGGGACACGGTCGCAGGCAGACTAAACCGCCCTTCTCCGCCGCTCCAGCGTGCGATGGGACTGATGTGAGGTGTCGGCCAATCGCGTCGGCCAACGAGCCGAACATGACGATGCCGATGAGGGCGAAGCCTGCGGTCAGCGCGATCGGCATCCAGTGCCCGGCACGGTCGTAGAGGCTCGGGCGGCTGTGACGTGGATCACGGACCGCTGCCCCGTTACAATCTACAAGGACGTCGATGGCACTCGAGACGCCTTGATCTCTCGGGAGCATTGCATCGACCCTTGACGGCATTCGCTCGTCTGCCGGCTCAAGCGGAGTTTCAGTCAGCTTTCGCCTGCGGGATTCCAAATGTTGTGCAGCCTGTTCGGCCCGATCTCATCCTTTAAAGCGTCGCGGCGCATGGCCGGAGTTTTTGCCAATGGCCCGGCAAGCGCGCGAATATTCGCTGCGGTGATGCTGGTCGTGGTCGGCGCCGGCAATTCGGCGTGTGCCGCTTCATCAGACGACGTCGATCGAATGCTCGGGGCTGTCTCCGCCCAAGCGGTCAAGCTTCGGAACTGTTACGAGCGCAATCTGGACCTGGACTGGACGCTATCCTGCAAAACGCGAAGTGAGATCATAAAGTCTGCCGAGAGGAGCTGTTGGGTCGAGGAGACCGATCTCAGGACAGCCATCATAAAGACCGCGACACTGGAGCAGCGGGCATCAATCGGATCGCTGACCGCAGCCGTGCTGGATGCGGTGCGCCGTCCAGCAGAGGCCACGATAAGCGACGACGCATCCCGGGAAATACCTTTCTACTGTCTTGTAAAGCCCACTAGCCGCTGACTGAATTTGAGCGGCGGCTGGGTTGGTTTGGAAAAAGCTCCTGGCATTTTGCCTAAACCTCGCTGCAGGATGAAACAATGAACGAAAAATACTCTACCGAACTCTATCGACAGGAAGGAACGAATTCCCGATTCGTACGTCTGACGGTCAAACCCGATGGTTCGGTCTCCATGGAGACCCAGGACATGGGTGAGCAGGTCGAACGAATATGGGGCGACAGCGACTACGAATTCTGGATCGATGTTCCAGCCGGCGCGCTCACCAAGCTGGTGTTTGCGCTGCTGCGAGACCGATACGCCGGTCAGGCCGGGGCCGTCGATGAATTTCGCGATTTCTGCAAGAGGGAACAGATCGACCACAAATGGGACAGCTGGGTGTAGAGCGTTCGTAAGATCTCATTTTGAACGCCCGTTTTGAACGCCCTCGCGACCTTGTCGCCTGCGGGCCGATCGTGTCACCTTGGGAGCCGGTCACTTCCCGATTACACCCAACTCCGGACCCCTCGCCGCGCCGCAATAACTGACGCAATGTGCCGACAGGCGACATCGTCCGCCGATGAGTCCGCCTATTGGGTCGGCTAATGGAAAAGCCGCCGTTGGCGTCCGAGACCAGCGGCGGCTCTGATGGGCACTGCACCAGAAAGCAGCTTTCGCAAGTTGAACGAACTTGGTTAATAAACAACTATCGACAGTCATGTCCCACTTGGCTTCGGCAGTGATGATGTTTCGTCTCGCGCACTCGCCGCAATGGTTGGCTTCGCCGGCCCGCCTGCACCAGTGCCGCTTACGACTGCATTAACGAAATTCACCTAAATTTATCCGGGGCAACGTGTTCGAACATACTTCGGACTAACGTGAGGTGGGGCTGTGGATATTCTCCTCATATTGGTGGGCCTGCTGATGGCGTTCGTCGTCGCCAGTTGGTCCTGTGCAAACTCATATTTCGAGAAGGGGCGACTTCGAGGCATGGAAGAAGCCACACGCGAGATCGTCAGGGGTTTAAGTTCTCACTACGAACTTGAAGGTCAGACTATTCCCGAGCGCGTAGCAAAGGCAGTCGAGGGAATCAAATCCGTCTCTAAAAAACGTCGGAAAACAAATAAGGGTTCGACCGATCCTTATCACGCGCAGCTCTGGATATTTGGCGACGCGGCTGGCGAGGCATGCTGGATCAAGGGCCATGCTGCCGGCGTAAGAAGGAAGGCTCCGGCGGAGGGAAAGCTTCGCGTCGATCTATCATTAAACGAGCTATTGCAACTTGGCCGGCTGGCGCATCTCGGCTTTCAAAACATGATGCCCAACTATCGCAGCTTCGAAATTCATCGATTCAGCGGCGAGGAAGATGCGCAGGAAGCCGCAATGGCCGTCGGCAAGATCGAGGTTGCTGTTCCCGCGAAGGCGCGACCGTTCGCTGATCTTTCAGTTCAACTCACGGCCCGACAGAAGTTAATCCGCGATTGGTGGCAGGCGGTGCCTCGTCGGCTGACCGCTTGACTGAATCGAAAGGTTCGGGGCACAGCGGAAACGACATCTCGTCGAGAGATGGCACGATTGAAGGCCCATGGTCCAATCGGGCGAGTTCGTCAACAAGCCTAAGCAGGCGTGGCGGGATTTCCGACGCTTCCCGGCCAAGGACTTCACGCAGCCGCTCGCCGATCTCGTCGCAAATCGCACGGCAATGAATGTGGTCGAGCATCATAGCTGTAGCGCTGCCGTCCGGCACAACGCCTCTCGTTGGTTCGGGCTTGATTTAATATGGCTCAAATCTGAAAAGAGTAAATTTGCTTCCGGCAATCTGGGAACTGGTGAAGAATCGGTAAAATCCCAAGCAGCGGGCCGCGCGGTCGCCCTCGAAACCAAGCCGTCAATTGACCGCCTGATGCGCCAGCCGGCGTTGCCTCCCGGCCGGGCGGCTTGCCGGTCTACAGCAACGTGCCCCGGAGGATCAGGGAAGCGACGGAGAAATAGATCACCAATCCCGTGACGTCGACCAGGGTCGCGACGAACGGCGCCGACGCGCTGGCCGGATCGAAGCCGATCCGTTGCAGAATGAACGGGAGCATCGATCCGGTCAGCGAGCCGAACATGACGATGCCGATGAGGGCCACGCCGACGGTCAGCGCGACCAGCATCCAGTGCTCGCCGTAGTCGTAGAGGCCCAGATACTGCCACAGCGAAATGCGGACGATGCCGACCACACCCAGCATCGCCCCGAGCGCCAGTCCATTGGGGATTTCCCGAAGCGCCACGCGCCACCAGTCCCTGGTTTCAAGCTCGCGCAAGGCCAATGCGCGGATCAGAAGCGATGTGGCTTGCGATCCGGAATTGCCTCCCGAACTCATGATCAGCGGTATGAACAGCGTCAGCACGATCGCCTTCTCAAGCTCGCCCTCGTAGCCTTGCATCGCCGATGCCGTCAGCATTTCGGACAGGAACAGCGCGCATAGCCAGCCGCCGCGCTTTTTCATCATCTGCCAGAAGCCGACCTCCATATACGGCTCGTCGATCGCCGCCATGCCGCCGAATTTCTGCACGTCCTCGGTATTTTCCTGCACGATGGCGTCGATGACGTCGTCGACGGTGACAATGCCGATGACCCGGTCGTGGTCCACCACTGGCACTGCGAGCAAGTCGTATTTCGAGATCAGCCGCGCGACATCTTCCCGGTCCATGAGGGGGGTCACGGTGATCACTCGGCCCGGCCGGGCAACCGAGAGCACCGGCGCTTCCGGATCGGCGGTGATGAGCCGGCGCAGGGAAATGGTCTTGACCAACTTCTTGCTAACGGGATCCAGCACATAGATCGCATAGACCGTTTCCCGGCTGCTCTCGACGTGCCAGATATAGTCGAGCGTCTGCCGCGCCGTATAGGTCGAGGGCACGCTGGCAAACTCCGTCGTCATGATCGATCCGGCGGTGCCCTTGGGATATTGCAGCAGCCGGCGGATATTGACCCTGGCGTCGGCGTCCAGGAGATCGAGCAGCTCGGAGCTGTGCGGCTCTTCCACCTGGTGGAAGATGTCGGCAACCCGGTCGGCCGACACGCCGGCAAGCAGCTTTGCGGCGGCATCCCGCGGCATCAGTGTGATGAGCTCGGGTTCGCGGTCCAACTCCGGCTGGTCAAGCACTTCAATGGCGAGATCGGGCGGCAGACGAAGCAAAACCCCGGCAGCGAGTTCTGCTGGCACATCGTTGAGGGCTTCGACGATGTCGGGCGCCCGTTCGTCGATCATGCTGGCGGCGAGGAATGCAGGATCGACCATGTCGTCGGGCTTCGCCGCCGGATCCGGGGCGTCAAGGTCGGTCATGATCTCATATCTCCATGCGGAAGACAGACCGATATCACTTCAGGCCCACGCCGATAAGCGCGACGCCCGCGGGTCTT
>JAJYAH010000402.1 GCA_021779635.1 Pseudomonadota bacterium
CGATGAGAAAGATCGCGTGAAGAAAAACGTGTCAAACAAGAAACTAGAGCCGGCGCAGCGCCACCTGTTCAACCACATGATCCGCGCCCTTCTTCAGGATCAGCGTCGCGCGCGGTCGTGTCGGCAGGATATTGTCCTCGAGATTTGCAAGATTGGTCCGTTCCCAGATCGCCAGCGCGGTGGCCGTGGCTTCCTCATCCGACAGCGGCGCATAGCGGTGGAAGTACGATCGCGGATCGTGAAACGCGGTGTCGCGAAGCGCCAGGAAGCGCCGGACGAACCAATCGCGCAGCACCGGCTCGTCGGCATCGATATAGACCGAGAAGTCGAAGAAATCCGACACCACCGGCACCGCCTTGCCGTCCCGCGGCAGCCGCCCGGTCTGCAATACGTTGACGCCCTCGACGATCAGGATATCCGGCCGGTCGATCTCGACCCACTCGTTCGGCACGATGTCGTAGGTCAGATGCGAGTAGACCGGCGCCCGCACGTGACGGCGGCCGGCCTTGATGTCGCTGAGGAAGCCCAGCAGCGTCGGCAGATCATAGCTTTCCGGAAAGCCCTTCTTCTGCATCAGGCCTTGCCGCTCCAACACCGCTTTCGAAAACAGAAAACCGTCGGTCGTCACCAGATCGACCTTGGGCCGCGGCGACCAGCGGGCCAGCAGCGCCTGCAGCACGCGTGCGGCGGTCGATTTGCCCGCCGCCACCGAACCCGCAACGCCGATGATATAGGGCACCTTGCGATCCCGGATGCCGAGGAATTGACGTTGTGCCTGATAGAGCCGGTGGGTCGCATCGACATAGATCGACAGCAGCCGCGACAGCGGCAGATAGATGTCCTCGACCTCTCTCATATCGAGGCGGTCATGCAACGAACGCAGCCGCTCGAACTCGCCCGGCTCAAGCGTCATCGGCGTATCGTCGCGCAACCGCGCCCATTGCTCGCGCGAGAACACCCGGTAGGGATTATATTGTTGATCTGCCGCCCGAATATCCATCAAACCACCCTACCCTTCACGCCAGTCCCGTTGTCCGAACATGATCTTAGAACAAACGACGCCGCTTGTTCGGGAAAGCCGGTTCCCACCTTACGATCAGGCCCTAGTCGCGCTTGCGCGCGGCCTTTTCTTCCAGCCCCGACATTGTGGTGCGCTGCGCCAGCGCGGCCTCGACTTCTTCAAGCTTCACGCCGCGTGATTTCAACAGCACCAGCAGGTGAAACAGCAGATCGGCGCTTTCGGCGACGAGATGGCCGCGATCGTTGCCAACCGCGGCGATCACGGTTTCCACCGCCTCCTCACCCAGCTTCTTGGCGCAGTGCTCCGGTCCCTTGTCCAGCAATTTTCGGGTGTAGGACGCCTCTCCTCCCGAGGCCGCGCGGGCATCGATGGTGGCGGCCAGGTCATGAATCGTGAAACGCGGCATCAACTCAACTCAAACTGCAGCGCCGCGGGAGGGCGCTACGTATCGGCGGGATTTAGCACTTCTGTCACAAAGAGTCGTCAGGGATCGAGCCGCATCGGCAGGCCGGCGCGCACCATGTGATCCTTGGCCTCACGTATGGTAAATTCGCCGAAATGGAAGATCGACGCCGCCAGCACGGCGGTGGCATGCCCCTCGCGGATGCCGTTCACCAGATGATCGAGGTTGCCTACCCCGCCGGACGCGATTACCGGCACCGGCACGCTATCCGCCACCGCCTGGGTCAGCGGAATGTCAAAGCCCTGCCGGGTTCCGTCCCGGTCCATCGAGGTGAGCAGGATCTCCCCGGCGCCGAGCGAGACCACCTCCTGGGCGTATTCGACGGCATCGATGCCGGTGGAATTGCGCCCGCCATGGGTGAAGATTTCCCAGCGTTCCGAACCACCGCCGCGCTTCACGCGCTTGGCGTCGATCGCCACCACGATGCATTGATCGCCGAATTTCTCCGCCGCTTCCTTGACGAATTCGCGGCGGCTGACGGCAGCACTGTTGATCGAAACCTTGTCGGCGCCGGATCGCAGCAGGGTGCGGATATCGTCGACGGTGCGCACGCCGCCGCCCACTGTCAGCGGCATGAAGCAGGCCTCCGCCGTACGTCGGACCACATCGAGCATGATGCCGCGATTTTCGTGGGTCGCCGTGATGTCGAGGAAGCACAGCTCGTCGGCGCCGGCGGCGTCATAGGCGATGGCCGCCTCCACCGGATCGCCAGCATCGCGCAGATCGACAAAATTGACGCCCTTGACCACCCGGCCGTCCTTGACGTCGAGACAGGGAATCACGCGCACCTTGAACATTTAAGAAAACTCCTAGGCCGCGGCTCTCGCGTTGCGGATCAGCGCCAATGCGGCCGAAGGATCGAGCCGGCCGTCATAGAGCGCGCGGCCTGCGATCGCGCCGGCCAGTTTCTTGGCGCGCGGCGCAAGCAACGCCTTCACATCGTCGAGCGAGGCAAAGCCGCCCGACGCGATGACGGGAATCGAGATGCGCGCGGCGAGCTCAATCGTCGCATCGAGATTGAGACCCTTCAGCAAGCCATCGCGCGCGATGTCGGTGAAGATGATCGCGCTGACCCCGGCGTCCTCGAACCGCTGCGCGATTTCGAGGGCGGTGACCTGCGAGGTCTCGGCCCAACCTTCGACCGCGACCTTGCCGTCGCGTGCGTCGAGACCGACCGCAACGCGGCCGGGGAATTTCCTGGCGGCGCCTTTCACGAGCTGGGGATCGCGCACCGCCGCGGTGCCGATAATGACGCGCGCAATGCCCTTGGCGAGCCAAGCCTCGACCGTGTTCAGATCGCGAATGCCGCCGCCGAGCTGGACCGGCATGCTGACCGCCTTGAGCATCGCCTCGACGGCCGGCGCATTGACCGGCTTGCCGGCAAAGGCGCCGTCGAGATCGACCACATGCAGATATTCGAAGCCCTGCGCAGCGAAGCTCCGCGCCTGCGCCGCGGGGTCGAGGTCGAACACCGTGGCGCGCGCCATATCGCCCTGTTCAAGACGCACGCACTGGCCGTTCTTCAGATCGATGGCGGGAAACAGGATCACGGCTTCCACTTCAGGAAATTGGAAATCAGAGCCAGCCCGAAACGCTGGCTCTTCTCCGGGTGAAACTGGGTGCCGATCGCGGTGTCCCTGCCGACGATGGCCGTCACCGGGCCGCCGTAGTCCGCGCGCGCCAGCACGTCCGCTTCGTTGGCGGCGTTGAGGTGATAGGAGTGCACGAAATAGGCATGGCGGCCTTTCGGCCCCAGGCTCAAGCGCTCGAGCACCGGATGCTCGCGCAGCACATCGAGCGTATTCCAGCCCATATGGGGAATCTTCAAATTCTCCTCGCCCGGCGAAATTTTTTCGACGTCGCCGGCGATCCAGTTGAAGCCTTCCGTGATAACGTGCTCCTTGCCGCGGGTCGCCATCAACTGCATGCCGACGCAGATGCCGAAGAACGGCCGCGCCTTGCTCCGCACCGCTTCCGTCAACGCCTCGATCATGCCGTCCAGCGCATCGAGACCGCGGCGGCAGTCGGCGAAGGCGCCGACACCGGGCAATACGATTCGATCGGCGCGAAACACCGCTTCGGGATCGCGGGTCACGACGATCTTTTCAGGCTGCTCCATGCTCCGCGCGGCGCGCTCGAAGGCTTTTGCGGCGGAGTGCAGATTGCCGGAGCCGTAATCGATGATGGCAACGCTCACCGCGATGCTCCCGGTTCCGGAAACAAGCCGATGATCTCGCTTTGCGACGGCGGCGGCGGCCGTGAAAATGGCTGCCCCGGAACATCCCGCGTCGTCGGCGGCCCGCCACGATCGATCGCCGTTTGATCGTTGCTTGGATTTCGTTGTTTGGCGGTCCAGCGATCGAAAAAGCGGCGCTCGGCCTGCTCCTCGTCGTCAGCCACCACGATGTCGAGCTGGCGCCAGCTGCGCCGTGACAAGGTCCAGCGTTGCAGGCTCGCCGCTTCAAATCCCAACAGAAGCGCGAGCACCACATCAACGAGAAAGATCGCCGTCGGACTAACGCCGAGCCGCGTCATTGCGACATCGATGGCGGCCATCAAGACGATCCAGCCGATCAGCGCCAGCCATAGGCGATGCCAGGCCAGCCACACCACGCCTAGAACTGCCGCCCAGACATGAAATCCGTCGCGAACGAAGGCAAACCTGTCGGTCGCGGCAATGCCCGCATTGCCCGTCACCGGAGCGTGAACTGTGTAAACCGGCATCGCACCTCTCCGCCGATGGACCAAAGACTCAGCCGCCGAGCTGACCCTTGGTGGATGGCACTTCGCCCGCGGCGCGCGGATCGATCGCGACCGCGGCCCGCAGCGCCCTTGCCAGACCCTTGAAGCAGGATTCGGCGATATGATGGCTGTTCTCGCCATATAGGGTCTCAACGTGCAAAGTCACGCCGGCATTGATCGCGAACGCGTTGAACCATTCGCGAACCAGCTCGGTATCGAAGGTGCCGACCTTGTCGCGCGGAAACTCCACCTTGAATACCAGGACCGGCCGCCCCGAAATATCGATCACCACGCGCGACAGTGTCTCGTCCATCGGCATGTGAACGCTGGCATAGCGGGTAATGCCGGCCATGGTTCCGAGCGCCTGCTTTACCGCCTGGCCGAGCGCAATTCCGACGTCCTCGATGGTGTGATGATGATCGACATGGAGGTCGCCAACGGCCTTGACCGTGATATCGATACGCGAATGCCGGGCAAGCAGATCAAGCATATGGTCGAAAAAGCCGATGCCGGTAGCAACTTCGGACACGCCGGATCCATCGAGGTTTACGGCCACCTCGATGTCGGTCTCCTTGGTCTTGCGCTTGATGCTCGCCTGACGCATGAAACGTGCTTGTCCCTTCTCGAAAACGCGCCCTTTTAACAGGCTGATGTCGCCTTCGCTACTGCGGGATGGCCTGCCAAGCGCTGAACTTCGACCTATGGTGACCGGAATCCAGCATGGGTCCTATGCTTGAGAGGCCTTCCTTGCGCGGACCAGCCGCCGTTGTGCTTAAAGGCGCGCTGGATGCCATGATTGCAACCCCGCGCGTCAATCCCTAAATCTGGCCGAACCCGAGGTTTTCCATGCACGCATCACAGACGGAATCGCCGGTCTGGCACGGCACCACGATTTTGACGGTCCGCAAGGGCGGCAAGGTGGTGATCGGCGGCGACGGGCAGGTGTCGATCGGCCAGACCGTCATCAAATCCAACGCCAAAAAGGTCCGCAAACTCGGCAAGGGCGACGTGATCGGCGGATTTGCCGGCGCCACTGCCGATGCCTTCACGCTGTTTGAGCGGCTGGAAAGCAAGCTTGAGCAATATCCGGGGCAATTGACCCGTGCCGCGGTCGAACTCGCCAAGGACTGGCGGACCGACCGCTATCTGCGCCGGCTCGAGGCGATGATGATCGTCGCCGACAAGGACGTGTCGCTGGTTCTGACCGGCACCGGCGACGTTCTGGAGCCGGAAGCCGGCGTCATGGCGATCGGGTCCGGCGGCAATTATGCATTGGCGGCCGCCCGCGCGCTGGTCGATTCCGACAAGGATGCCGAGACCATCGTGCGCCGCGCGCTCGATATCGCCGCCGACATCTGCGTCTATACCAATCGCAATGTGACCATCGAGACGTTGCAGGGCGGCTGATCGATGGCGCCGGACTACGCCTTCCGCCCGATGTCTGCCGCCGATCTTTCCCTGGTTCAACGCTGGCTCGAAACGCCGGAGGTGGTGCGCTGGTGGGGACGACCCGACGAACAATATGCGCTGGTGAGCGGCGATCTCGACCATCCGGACATGAATCAATTCATTGTCACCATAGGCGACCATCCGTTCGGATACATCCAGTGCTACCCGCTCAGCACCTGGAATCAGGGCTTTGGTCCGCAACCATCCGCGACGCACGGCATCGACCAGTTCATCGGCGAGCCAGACATGATCGGGCGCGGCCATGGCTCGGGCTTCATCCGGCAATTCGTCGATGCCTTGCTGGCATCGGGAATTCCGCGCGTCGTAACCGATCCCGACCCGGACAATGTCCGCGCGGTGCGCGCCTGTGCCAACGCCGGTTTTCGCAGCGAACGCCTGGTCGATACGCCGGACGGTCCGGCGCTTTTGATGGTCCGCAACCCATGACGCTGGAGCGCAATACGCCGGGCGTGGCTGGTCTTTCAACGTGGCAATGGCTGGCGATCGCTGTCGGACTGATCGCGCTTCAAGCATCGATCCTGTTTGCGATGGGCCGGCTGCCGATCTGCGCCTGCGGTCATGTGAAGTTCTGGCACGGCGTTGTGCTGAGTTCGGAGAACTCACAGCACCTCACCGACTGGTACACATTTTCCCACATCATCCATGGCTTCCTGTTTTATGCTGCGACCTGGCTGCTATTGCCGCGCCTGACTTGGCCCGGCCGGCTGATGATAGCGATGCTGATCGAAGGCGGGTGGGAGGTCGCTGAAGATTCGAACTGGGTGATTGAGCGCTATCGTGCCGCGACCATGTCGCTGGACTATTTCGGCGACCGCATTGTCAACTCGGTTTCCGATACGCTGTCCATGGTTGCGGGCTTTCTGCTGGCGAGAAAGCTTCCGGTCGCACTT
>JAJYAH010000403.1 GCA_021779635.1 Pseudomonadota bacterium
CGGCGCAGCCGAGTGGCAAGGCAATGCAAAACCCGACTCAACCTTAACGGCGCGCCGCTGGCCTTGAGCCTGGCGGGGCTTCCGTGGGAACGAAGCCCCCGTTTTGCATCGCAAACGGGGGGAAAGATGCAGGCGGTGCTAAAGGCGCAGATCAACAAGACGGACCGCAACGATGCGCGCGGCATCGCCCAGATGATGCGGGTGGGGCTTTACCGTCCCGGGCATGTGAAGCGCTACGCAGTCAGACAGCTTCACCCAATTGCGCAGCTGTGTCGGATGAACTCCAAGGGATGCTGAAATGACCTTCGTTCAAAAGCGAACGTCTTTCCTTGTGTACATGCTGTCGCCACTACCCCGGCGCAGCGGCTGGGCGTACAGATCACAAGGTCAACCAGTGCGCTTCTTCCTCTGCGGCTGGTGTATAAGATCACAAGGGCTAACCGATAAAGCGCCCGCAAGGTGGCCCAAGACCGTCACGCTTGCCGATACGGCCGCTCGTTCAATAGAACCTAAATAACGAGCACTCAGACCTGCTCGGTCGGCCAATTCCTCTTGCGTCAGCTTCTGAGCATGGCGCTCTCGACGCAAATTTGTCGCCAAAACCTCTTTCAGATCCATGAGGTAATGGCACAGCCGCAGGAACGATCTTTCTAGGAACGATCGTTCCGATTCGGCTTGCTCCTGATTGGGCGGGTCTGGTATTTTTTGGGTTTCGGATGGTGATATCGCCTAAATGAAAAACTTTAGCGAGAAGTCGATTCACGCTGCTACGCCGACCGCACAGGCCGAAATCGAGGCGCTGAAGCGTTACGGCTGGACCGACGACGAGATCGCGTCGATGACGCCGGCGCAGCGCCGCGCCGAGTTTCAGGACGCGATGGGGATCGACGACATTCCGCGTGAGCAAGCGGTGGACCAAGCGGTATCAGCGCGAGGATCGCCGGGCCCGGAAGCTGGGGAGCCGGACGGCCCCGAGGCGGCCACCGGAGGGGAACGGGCGACCCCCGAGGGGCCCACTTGTGGGGCACCAACCGAGCAAACCGAAATCGAGGTGCTGAAGCGCTACGGCTGGGATGACGAGGACATCGCCGCCATGTCGCCATCGACGCGGCGCGAGGAGTTTCAAAAGGCAATGGCGAGCGGCCAGAGCGAGTCCACGGCAGAATTAGCGCCAAGGCGAGGAAATCCGTCAAAACCCGTCGAAGGTGCTCCGAGGATCCGCCCAACGAAAAGCCTTCGCGGCAAATTGTTTTACGGTGGCCTGAGCGTCATTTTTTTCTTCGCGATATTCCGTCTGATATTCGAACAACAGGAGGAGACTACGCAAATCGTCGCCGGATGGGACGGGATTTCCCAATGTTCTTTCACGTCCTCTTTTGATGGCAAAAAACACCTATCGCTTTCAGAAAACCACTTCGCCCGAATAGAAGGGCCTGATCAAGCCAGCGTTGATGGCTCATGGTCGTTTGATGAGAGCAGCAGCAAGTACACCATCACTGTAAGAAATGATCCTTCTACCTATTCGGTCGTTACTCCCGGTGATGGAGCTAACTGCATGTTGATCAAAGGCGATCCTGGGACCGCCGACCTCCCTCAGAGCTGGTTCTATTCCCGCGCTGATCTTGAAGATCAAATCGATACCGGCGGGCCCGAGAGATGATGCGACGCATTCCCCCTTTGGTTTGGTTGGTCTGCGCTATCCTTCTCGTCATGGCAGTATTCCGTTTGCCCTACGGAAACTATCATTTTCTACGGATCGTGATTTGCGCGACCGCGGCGATGATTGCGCTCGCTAATGTTTTTGACGATTCGACATCCGACAAGGCTTGGACGGTGATCTTTGCTCTGATCGGGGTCCTCTTCAATCCCGTCTTGCCTATCAAGTTACATCGGTCGACCTGGCTCTACCTAGACCTGATGGTGGCAGGTATTTTCGTGGGACATCTATTTTTTTGCCGAACCATCCGACGGAAACATTTCTAGATCGAACTTTGCTGGCCTACCGGCGGAAAGCTTTTTTCACGGACAAAAGGAGCCACAGTTGGATGACGAGAACATGGAAGCGAATGCGGCAGAGTTTGCAGCGCTTCTTAGCAAGAAAGGCAACAAGAGCTATCGGCGTTACCGCTTGGAGCGCAAAGACGGGCGGTTCGTGCTGATACGCGATGAACTCGACCGAATGTTTGAGGAAGTGATGACCGAGGTATGTGACATTGAATTCGATCCAGACGATAAGGATGGCAAGTTTTTGGACTAGCGTTCGCCGCGGCATGTCCCGAAGCCGACCTGATCCACTGATTACCAGGCGGGCTGCCGCCATGCGGTCCATGACTGATGGGTGGGGCGTCCCCGTTCGCCCCACCCATCCCTCAATCGCGCAAAGTACCGGTTTGTCAGTTGGTGAAAAGCCGAAGGAAATCCTGTCCTCGTCACAGGAAGTGTACGGCCGCAAACAGAGTTTCGATCTTACGCAGCTTCTCGCGAAGGGTGTGCTCGGACGTCATGAATTGTTCTTACATCTTATGAAATCGAGACAATCATCGGAAAGAGGCTGACCCCTTGTAAGGTTCTAATACTGACTTGGTCTCAATGCAGCTCCGCTAATCTCAGCTGAATCGCTTTCGCCAAGGGCCTTCGGGGCCTTTAGGATATACGATTCTTAATCGGTCTAATTCGGCTTGCTCTTCTTTACTGCGATATTGACGATATACCTCTAATTTCGTGATTCGGTGCCGGTCACGCCCCTGTAGACTATGCCGAAATGCGGCGCGGCCTCTACCCAAGGCATTGCATAGCTATTAGGAGAAAAATTTCACTCAGTGCCTCGCCGACGAGAGACTCGGCCTTTAAGTTGCGATAATATCTACCTGCTGGTTGGGATAGTGTCCGGAGAATTGGACAAAGCGATGCTATTAACCCGACTTATTTTTGGACGACTGATCAACGATTTTGCTCCCATCGCCAGGCCAAGTAGACGTCGTCAGTTCGATAAAAGATATAATTTTGCATTGCATCTCTCGGCTCGCCAAACTTGAGAGGGCGCACTTAGCTTCCTACCCAACGCGATCAGAGAGGTGTGAGTTCGTCACAGGTGGATAATTCATTCAAGGAGGCAGGAATGAACAAGGTCCATGTGAATTGGTTTGCGATCGCGGTGTTGGCAGCGGTGTGCGCATTACTGACTACGGCTCCGGCGAGTGCTCAAAAAAAGTATGACCCTGGGGCCAGCGACACCGAAATAAAGATCGGCAACATAATGCCGTACAGCGGTCCGATCTCGTCGTACAGCATCATCGGCAAGACCGAATCCGCATACTTCAACAAGATCAATGCGGAAGGCGGCATCAATGGACGTAAAATCAAATTCATCAGCTATGACGATAGCACCAACCCCGCGAAGACGGTCGAGCAGGCGCGCAAGCTCGTCGAGAGCGACGATGTCCTCCTGATTTTCCAGAGCCTCGGCGGGGCAATGAATGTTGCCATCGAGAAATATCTAAATGACAGGAAGGTGCCTCAGCTCTTTGTCGCAGCCCCCAACAAAAGATTTGGCGATCCGACGAATTTTCCCTGGACGATGGGGTGGCAACCGACGGCCGAGAACGAGGGACGTATTTTCGCACAATATCTGCTGAAGAATCATCCGAACGCCAAGATCGGCGTGCTCTATATAAACGCCGATGTGGGCAAGGAATACCTGGCGGGCCTCAAGGATGGACTTGAAGGCAAGGTGCAGATCGTCGCTGAAGTCCCTTACGAAACCACCGATCCGACGGTCGATTCGCAGGTCGTTATCCTCAAGAACTCCGGCGCCGACGTTATCTTCCTGGCAGCCGCTCCAAAACCCGCCATACAAGCCATCCGCAAGATGGCCGAACTGGATTGGAAGCCGATCAGGCTGCTTGCAAGCATTTCGAATTCGGTCGGCGCGGTCATGAAGCCGGCCGGCATGGAGAATGCGAAAGGCATCCTGTCGGCGGGCTATCTCAAAGATCCCTCCAGCCCGCTTTGGAAGGATGATCCGGCAGTCAAGGAATGGGAGGTCTTTATGGCCGCATATTATCCTGACGGCGACCGCACCAATACATTCACGGCCTATGGTTATCTCGTCGCACAAACGATGGTCCAGGTTTTTAGGCAGTGCGGCGACGATCTCACACGCGAAAACGTCATGCGGCAGGCGGCCAGTATAAAGGATCTCGAATTAGGCCTGCTGCTTCCCGGCATCAAGATCAATACCAGCCCGACCGACTATTTCCCTGTAAAGCACATGCAGATGACTCGCTTCAATGGCGAAAACATAGAGCTGGTCGGTCCGCTCTACAATGGAGCCGTCGCTGGTAACTGATTAAACGGGTTCACGCTACGCCGGAAGTAGGCGACGCACGGTCAAACCGGCGCGACCCATCTGAAAACATTCGAGCGCGGGGCTCTGGACATGCCTTCACCTCGATGAACATGTGCGCTTGGGGAGGGGCGCCACCATGGACGTTGTGGTTTGGCTGCGGAGCCTGGGCCTCGAAAGATACGAGGCGGCGTTCCGAGACAACGAGATAGACGAGCGGGTCCTCCCGAGCCTTACGCAGGAGGACTTGAAGGAAATCGGCGTTGGCCCAGTCGGTCACCGCCGGATGCTCCTGGAAGCCATTGCTGCGCTGCGCGGCGATACGGTCAGTAACGCGCCCTCCGCTGATGTGGCGACCACGACCATTGTCCCGAACGTCTCTCCCGAAGACCGCGCCGAACGCCGCCAAATTACAGTAATGTTCTCGGACTTGGTCGGCTCAACGGCACTATCGACGCGCATGGACCCTGAAGATTTGCGAGAAGTCATCTCGGCCTATCAGAACTCCGTCGCAGCGACCGTGGGTCGCTTTAGGGGCTTCGTTGCGAAGTACATGGGCGACGGGGTGCTGGTGTATTTCGGCTACCCTCAGGCTCACGAGGACGATGCAGAGCGAGCCGTGCGTGCGGGGTTGGAATTGATCGCTGCAATACGTGATCTAAAGACCCACGCCGCCCTTCAAACCCGTGTCGGGATAGCGACGGGACTGGTCGTAGTTGGCGATTTGATCGGATCAGGTGCTTCTCAGGAGCAAGCAATCGTCGGCGATACGCCGAACCTTGCCGCGCGCTTGCAGGGTGTTGCAGAGCCGAACAGTGTGGTGATTGCCGAAAGTACGCGCAAGCTCGTTGGCAGCTTGTTCGAACTTGAGGACCTTGGGCCACAGGAACTCAAGGGTATCGCGGGGTCTATACAGGCATGGGCGGCACTACGACCGGCTTCAGTGGAAGGCCGTTTCGACGCCATGCACGCAAGCGGCATGACTGACCTCGTCGGGCGGGAAGAAGAACTCGACTTGCTGCTGCGACGGTGGTCGAAAGCCAAATCCGGCAAAGGACAGATAGTGTTGCTCTCCGGCGAGGCTGGCATCGGCAAATCTCGACTGACGGCAGCGCTGCTTGAGCGCGTAGCTACCGAGCCGCACACACGCTTGCGTTATTTCTGCTCCCCGCAGCACACTGATAGTGCGTTCTATCCCATCATCAGCCAGATGGAGCGGGCTGCTAGGCTTGCGCATGATGATACCGTGCAAGCAAAGCTCGACAAACTCGATACCCTTCTGGCGCAAAGTTTCACGCGTTATCAGGACGTTGCGCTTTTTGCCGAAATGTTGTCCCTGCCGAATGATGGACGCTATCCCGCTCTCGAACTAACCCCACCGCAACGCCGACAACAAACGTTTGAAGCTCTAACAACACAAATCGAGGTGTTTGCTCGTCGAAGTCCCGTGCTGATGATCTTCGAGGATGCGCACTGGGCTGATCCCACGACGCTTGAAGCGTTCGGTCGAGCCATGATGGACCGGATTAGTGAAGTTGGCGTGTTGCTGATCGTTACGTATCGGCCCGAATTTGAGCCGCCGTGGATTGGGCAGCCGCACGTCACAACACTCACCCTTAATCGGCTGGGGCAGCGCGAAATCGCTGCCATTATCGACGGAGTTATTGGCAACAAGGCGCTGCTCGCGAGTGTTAAACAGGACATCGTGGAGCGCACCGACGGCATTCCATTGTTCATCGAGGAAATGAACAAGGCGGTAGAAGAGCCGGGCGGTCGGGAAGGCGCCGAGCGCGCGGTAACGTCTATCCCAGCGCCGTCGCTAGCCATCCCCGCAAGCCTACATGCCTCTCTCATGGCGAGGCTTGATCGGCTTGGTTCCGCAAAGGAAGTGGCGCAGATCGGAGCGGTGATTGGACGAGAGTTCTCTCATGCCCTGTTGGCTGCGGTGGCGCGCAAGTCCGAGGCGGAGCTGGGATCGGCGCTTGACGGTCTCGCAGGAGCGGGGCTGCTATTTCGGCAGGGTACGCCGCCGCACGCAACTTACCTGTTCAAACATGGTCTGGTGCAGGACACGGCTTACAGCACCCTTCTACGCGACCGCCGACGGGCCTTGCACGCCCGCATTGCGGAAGTCCTCGAAACACAATTCGCGGAAATCGTTGAGAGCCAGCCCGAGCTAGTTGCTCGTCACTTCACGGAGGCGGGTCTGATCG
>JAJYAH010000404.1 GCA_021779635.1 Pseudomonadota bacterium
GGAAGGCGCCGGACTTAGATTCAAGGTGCTCGACGAGTCAGTGGAAACGACGAGCGGATATGCCTCCATCTGCACGATGCATTTGGCAAAGGGCCTGGAATTTCGTACCGTCGCCGTCATGGCGTGCGACGATGACATAATCCCGCTTCAAGAGCGTATCGAATCAATCGGCGATGAGTCCGATCTCGAAGAGGTTTACGCCAGCGAGCGTCACCTGCTCTATGTTGCTTGTACGCGAGCTCGCGACAATCTACTCATCACTGGCGTAGAACCAGCGTCAGAGTTTCTTGCGGACCTCGGAATCGGAGCTACCTCGTCGTAAGAGGTGGAATTGTCATGTCGGTGAAGGCGGATCGTTTGACATTGCCCGAAAATGAGACCAAACGCGATGTCTACCCTCTCAAAGGTCACCGATAGGGTAGCCGAAGTGGCTCGGCAACGGTGGTTGAAGGGGGGATTATTGTGTTGCCCTCTGCCCTTGAATGGCTTAGTCCGAAAGTCACGATCAACTAGGGGAAACCGAACGACCCTTAGAACCGCGCTCTCTACGATCCAGCGAAGCCGCAGCAACGGAGCGTGTGTGTACCTCGAACGCTTGGTGATCCGCAACTTTAGAGGAATAAATCATGCGGACATTTCTCTAGCGCCTGGCCTGAATCTCCTAATAGGGCGCAACGGTAGCGGGAAGAGCACCGTATTAGCCGCAGCCCGCATGGTCCTAGATGCTACACTAGGACGCCAGGCGCGAGCCCTAGACGAAAGCGACGTGTTTGGCAACGAAAAGCTTCTTGGGCCGGCGAACGTAGTCATTGCAGCGCGCTTTGCTGGATTTACCGACTCAGAACGTGACAAGCAGCTTCGGCTCCGATTGAAGGCTGAGGACGATTACCCGTCGGCGTGGCTGCTCTATCGATTCCGACCGCGCTACGAGGTGCAGGTTCAAATCGATGACGGGGAACGGAACAAGGCGAGCCTGACGCTCGAGGATTATGACGTTGAGCGCTTGACCGGCGTTTCCACTGATCCCAATACACTGGAGTGGGATACGGAAACAGATGGCGAGGAGTTAAAAGATAAGGATCTCGCATCGATCTTCGTGTCAGAGATACCCGCACTACGGAATGTTGTCGAGGAGCTGCGCAGACAGCGTACGTCGCCGCTAGTCACGCTCCTTGAGTCCGTTGATGTCGCAGAAAGGGACCGTGACGCTGTTGAAAAGGCTTACGCGGACGCACAGCATGTCGTCGAAAGCGTCGGTGCGCTTTCTGAGATAGCCAAGGTTATCAAATCATCCTATGGCGCATTGAGTCGTGAGGGCGATATAGAGATTAGGCTTGGTCTAACTCCGCCCGGATTTCCGGCAATAGTGCGCTAGCTTGGAGTCTTTTTGACGGATGATTTCATTTCCGACATGGAACTGCGACGCAATGGTCTCGGTTTTAATAACCTACTGTATATTGCGATGCTCCTTGAGAATTTCCACCGCCGCGTCGCAAAAGGCGAGGGGACTCCGTTGTTACTCGTCGAGGAGCCTGAGGCTCATTTACATCCACAAGCGCAAGAGGGGCTGATACGATCCTTGGCCGATCAGCCATTTCAAGTGATAGCCACGTCTCATAGCCCGTACGTTGCGACGGTTGCCGGCTTAGACTCGATCATAAATCTCGATCGCGACGATTCGACGAAAGGGATTAATCTAGCTAGGGCGGCTAAAATATCAGCAGACGAGCTCGCTGATCTGGAGAGATTTCTTAATGCGGATCGCGGTACAATCCTGTTCGCATCAGGTGTTATTTTGGTCGAAGGTAGCGCCGAGCAGTTGCTACTACCGCAATTTGCGGCGATTGCGGGTTTTGATCTCGCGAAGCTAGGCGTTCAGGTATGCGCAATAAACGGGACGCATTTTCCAGCGTTTGAGAAGTTGCTAGGACCGAATGGCCTGAATAGGCCTTACGTCGTTGTAAGGGACGGGGACCAGCACAACGGCGACAACGGGACAAAGCGCCCAGTCTTTGACGACGGTTCGAACATCTCTCATCGATCGAACGAATTCGTGACGGCGACTACGCTGGAATATGCGGTTACGAGACCGGATTCACTGGAAGCCTTGGCCGATGTGGCCGCGGAGCTCGGGATGCCCGGACTAGAGGGTGAGCTGAGGGCGGCGGCCGCCGCCATTCCAGTAGCGATAACCGGCAAACTGCAGCTTGCCGTATTGCGCGGCGCGGCTAGGGCAGGGAAAGCACGCTTTGCACAACGGTATGCTCGAAGGATAGCCGCCGGCCTTAGTGCTCCGGAATACATCGCATCCGCTATTGAGACTGTCACTGCGATGGTCGAGCATAGGCCGCAAGTTGCGCAGTGAGCTTTAGCCTTACTCAAGAGCAGTTCGAGGCCGTTAAGGCTGACGGGAACTCATGGGTCGTGGCTTGCCCTGGAAGCGGAAAAACGCGAGTGGCGTTGGCAAAGATCCTCAGGGAAGCCTGCCGGGTGGAGGCGAGCGGTGCAACTGCCCTCGCCGTTTCATTTTCCGTTAGCGCAAGAGCCGAGCTAGCCCGTCGTGTAGCGGAAAACGCCGGATATCGGGTTGCGCGCAACATAAGTGTCGCAACAATTCATGCATTCTGTATTGGTGAGATTTTGATCCCTTTTGGGCAGATCGTCTTCGAGCGCGAGCTTAGGCTGGCACTTCCCGGAGGAAGCGCGTATGATGGCGCTTTACATAGCGTCGGTACAGCTCTAGGAATCGCGTCGAGCGAACTCATCACTAACCTCGCTTACGTGCGACGCACGCCCGATGGGCGCGTATTCAAGGGCGATCGAGAGTGCGACGAACAGATCGCGACGCGTGCCATCCGCTTCTGGGATGCGCTGTTCGATAACGGCTATGTTGACTATCCTAATGCGCTGTATCTAGCCCTCCGAGTCTTGCAGTTACGAAGGTGGATTCGTGATGGCATTTCGGCTATGCACTCGGTAATCGTTGTCGATGAGTTCCAAGACTGTACAGACATTCAGATCGGTATAATTGAGGAGCTCGTACGAGGCGGAAGCTCCGTGGCGTTAGTTGGAGATTTACATCAATGCGTATTTGGATTCGCCGGCGCGAACGTCGCGGCACTTTCCGAGTTCGCCAAGAGGATCGGAGCGGTACGGAAGACTTTGACGGGAACTCACAGATGTCCCGAAAATGTTATCGCTGTAGCTGAACGAGTATTCACCCGTGGAATGCACGCGGTTGGTGACGCCGCAGAAGTAGAGGGCGAAGTCATATACGACCACTCCGGAAATGCAGCTCACGCTATTCAGCGCCTCGTCGATAGAGCGGACGCTCTCGGAATCACCAGAAATGATATCGCATTCGTCTGCACCGCTAACTACAGGATCGATAAAATCATAGCGGCTCTTGCGAGAAGTGGTATCGAAGCGGTCCCTGGGAAGGTGAGGAGCGATGAAGACGATTGGTTTAGTGGCCTAATTGAGAGCTATCTGCTCGCTGACAGTCCCCAAAGCGAATCCGACCTTCTATTGCTCGCCGAAGGGATAGAGGCTCTTGTACAGCGTTTTGCGGAGCGGCCCGGAAACCCGGCTTCGAAGCGTTCGATTGCGGACTCTACTATTCGCGAAATGCTGTGCCGTGACCACCTCTCAGACGATAGTATTCAGGCTCTGCTCCCCGTAATTCGCGACAGAATCGTAAGTATTCTTAAGATTTCCAAGGTCGTGCGTCGCGCCGACATCGTCAGGATCGACGAGCATCTCGGCGAAGGTGGGGAGCGATTTGCACCTAGAGCCTTCGCGAAACTGACACGGCAAGTTGGTCTCGGTCGGTTACGACCTGACGGTAAGGTTAGGGGCTTCACCTACCAGGCAATCAAGGGACTGCAATTTGAGGCTGTCGCAGTCGTCGACATAGCCAGCGCCTTTATGCCGCATCGTGACAGGCAAGACTTGTGGGATGACGCGCGCAAGCTATATGTTGGCATAACGCGATCAAAGCGACTGCTCGCCATACATGCTCCAAACAAACAATGGCAGATGTCGATGTTCTATCCCATGGTCATGGGTGAGAAGTCAGCGACCTGTGTCATCGGCTCTCCGCTGCCGGACTCTCTTAGAGATGACCTCTAGTGTATGGCGCGTATCTTACGAATGGTCGCCCTATGGCCCTCCATTAAGCAGGCCCGGATGCAGTACGCCTCGACCTCCGCGCGCTTCCGCTACGCACGCCAGTGCCAACGGAGAACCGAGCAGTTAACATCTAACGGTCGTCTAACAGACTGGCCGGAAAAGGCCGGAATCGCCTGGTCTCGGGCGGGAGCCGAAATCGCGGAATCCCTCATGAATCGAGGTTTTTTGGTAACGGCCGGGACCTGCCGGGACCCCACTTCGAGAATTCGATTCCCGTTGGCGCTACCAACTAAAGCCCGCTACGGCGGGCTTTTTTCTTTTCCACGGGCGCGACGGCTGCAAAAGTGAAGCCGGCCCGGTTTTGTGGAGACTTTCGTTCTTATAGAGAAACGTCTCGTGATCGCGATCGCGATGCTGTGATTCCTCACGATAGAATCGCCAAAAAAACGCTTCGCATCTCTGCGAAGCGTTTCTTTTGCGGACTTATCGGGAGATAACTCCAGTAACGATGGGGTTAGGGCGTATGCCAGAACTTATACTTGCCCTTGGACCCGGTCAGATAGTACGGCGTCTTTCCGTCCCACCCGAGCGTCCGGTCCAACATGACCGGATGCGCGCAGTTCCGCTGAGTGACCTCGCCGCGCACCTCTCTCAAGTTGCCGTATGGCAGGTGGAAATCTTGGGTGCTGCTGGGGCCCACGCATGCGGTTTTATAGATGTGATTTTCATTGCCGTACACGGTGATCCATACCCACGCGTCCGACTGATTGTGGACTTCCACTCGCCCTCCATTGCCCGGATGGTCCGGGGGCAAAAAGTTCCGGGCCTGCGCGGGGCCTCGTGGCGCAACGAGCGCCACGGTAACGATAAGCGACAAGACTACGAAGCGAATAACTTTGCTCACTGGGATCCTCCTTGAAGTAGCGAGGCGCCGCAGTAGTACGGCGGCTCGTTTGCGTAATTCAAATTTCGAATGTCAGGGCGTATGCCAGAACTTATATTTGCCGTCAGACCCTGTCAGATAGTACGGCGCCTTTCCGTCGTACCCGAGCGTCCGGTCCAGCATGACCGGATGCGTGCAATTCTTATGCGTGACCTCGCCCCGAATCTCGTCCAAGTAGCCACGCTTCACGAAGTGGACCTCGTTACGATGGGGAGCTACGCAGAAGGAGTCATAGGGATGACGTGTGGCTCCGGAAACGGTGTATGCCGTGATCCAAATCCAGGCGTCGGACTGATTGTGGAGCTCCACTCGGGCCTTTTCCATTGGGCCTCCCAATGAAATGGATGGGGCGATGAGCCCAAGAGTAATGAAAAGTGACAAGAGCACGAAGCGAAGGAACGCTGTCAAAGGAAGCCCTCCATAGCATGATGGGAAGCGCTAGCTAGCAAGTGCGCGTTGCCTTGCTTAGTACCCGAGCCCTGCAGGAAACGTAGGAACCTGGAAAGGGCGAAATTGCGAAGCATCGATCCTCCAAAAAATAGATCGCCGTACCAAATACGAATCAAGCTGGCGAATGGTTCCCGAAAGGGCGACCCCTCACTGAGGGGCAGGTGGATCGTTACCGCGACTCTGTGCAAGCGAGGACATTTTAGAGCTTCGACCGCCGGAGATTGGGGCACCTAGGAGGCGACACGGTGTGGGACGAGGCGGCACAGGACGGCCCGGCTCCCCTCGCAAGCGACACGTGGCGAAACAGTAAAACGGCCTGTCAAAAAGTTCGATTCCCGTCGGCGCTACCAAAGAAAGGCCCGAAATATTCGGGCCTTTCTATTTTTGAAATGTCAGCCAAATTGACGAGCGTTCAAATCTAGTGCGTCACAAACGGCGGATGCTGGACTGCCTTCAGACAAGTCGTATCTAGCGAACGAACCTCGTACGTTGCCAAAAACTGTTGCTCGATTGCGTTGACGCAACTCGAGCCGATGATGTGTCCCGCACCCGGAACGATCAGTTGTCGGCCGTTCGGAAGGTACCGTAGCGCCTGCGCGCCGTAGCGCGGCGGCGTAGCCGGGTCATCCTCACCGCTGATCATTAGCACCGGCGCAGACGAACGAATCGGATCGAGAAACTTGCGACTAACCGATGGCACGTGCCAAACGCGGCACGCCGCCTGCTGTTCACGAAAACGCGCATCGCCGAGAAACGTTTTCACCGAGGCATCGTTACGTGTTACGAACGGCATATCTTCAGCGCACGTGACGGAGAGAAACATTCCGGTTGCAAGCGAGCCGGGAATCTGATGCGAGAGCGTCGAGACAAGTTGCGCAAGCGGGCGTGGATCGCCATTGACCGCGCGATGCACGATCATGGGGATGTAGGCGGCGACGGTGTCCGAATACAGGGCATCGCGCAGTCGCTCCACGAGCACGTCCGCCGAAATGACGCCATCGGGTGTCTTTATGCTGCCGTGCCTCGCCT
>JAJYAH010000405.1 GCA_021779635.1 Pseudomonadota bacterium
GATGGCAGATTCTCGGGCCGCTCGGGATAATGGAACTCGCTTCCGCGCAGCCAGCGTCCCTCGAAGCGATCCCAAAACAGGATCGCATCCATCTGCCAGGTGAATTCATAAACCCTCCATACGCCGTCGCTCTGGATGGCCTCGCCGGTCGCATTGAACGGCAGGCTGTTCAGCCGGCAGAGGGCATCGATCTCATCCCAGTGTTCGCGGATGTAGCGGTCCTCAAGAGCGACGTGGTAGGGGCGATCAGCGCGCCAGCGCGGTCCGCCACCGCGGGAATAGAAGCCCTGGCGCTGCATCATGAATTCGCGGATGCGCGCGATCGCCTTGCCGATCCGCCGCGCCTCGTCTGACGAGAGCTTGCCGACGCCGACGCTGTAACGCCGGGTGTCGTCGCTGCAATAGAGCCACGCCAGGGTCACGCCATTGGCGTCCCGGACCACGTAGCATTCGGAATTTTCCCGGACCAAGGTCCAGGGCGGCTTGAACCGGCGGCTTGACTCCGTAAGAACGAAATAAGAACATGCGGGATCGACGGTCAACCTGGAACAGCGCCATGTCGGCGACGGCGCCGAATCGAGGATCACCGATTTCTTCGAGAAGTTCTTCCATCTGGCCTGGTATTGGGCGTTGACCGCGCCCTCCACCATCAAAACCCTTGCATGTCGGAAAATCAGACATTATATTCGCTGCAGGTCTTAGAAAGACACAGCGATGGTAACCACTACACTCGCCCCGCCGCCCGTCAAGATTGCGCCGTTCCCCTTGGCCGCCGTCGAGGCAAAACTGCGCGACGAATTGGTCGAGGCCGTGAAGATCGAGGCGTCGATTAGAGGCATGGCCCTGCCCGTGGCAGCGGCAGACATTGCCAAAGCATCCGTTCACGTGGACTCGCTGGTGGTCGTTGCAATCCTATGCGCAGTTGAACCGATCGTCGGGTTCGAGCTGTCTGAGAGCGTCGTCCGCGCAGGTGGATATACTTCGGTCGACAGCGCACTCGGCCAGCTACTGCCCCGTTTGGAGAAAGAGTGGACGAAGAAGAAAGGAGCGAAATCATGACCGAACTCGCAGTTCATCAGGATGACGATGACGAAGCGCGCCGGCTCCTGGGCGATCGGCTACGTGAAGCTCGCAAGTATCTCGGCCTCAAGCAGGAAGAGGTCGCAACCTATTTGAAGATCCCACGAACGGCGCTCACGGATATCGAGAACGGTCAGCGCCGCGTCGAGGCGATCGAACTCGCCCGACTTGCCAAGCTATACCGTCAGCCGGTGGGCTATTTCACGGGGGAAGACGCTGCAGCGAGCCTGCCAATCGATGTGGCCCACCTGGCGCGCAAGGCGGCCGACCTGTCGGAGCAGGACCGTACCGAGCTCGGACGTTTCGCCGAATACCTGCGCGCTCGGTCGCGCGCCGCGGGAGGCTAATCGATGGTGGCCGCGGATTATCCGAGCGCGGTACGTGCCGGCACGATGGCCGCGGCCCGGCTGCATCAGCAGCTTGGCCTGCGTCAGCAGATCGAGGAGGCTGGCGGCAACGTCGATGTCTTCGCGGCCATCCATGCCTTGGATTTGCCCCTGCTCGTGCGGCCCCTGCAAGGACTCCTTGGTGCTTATCTGAACGATCCTGGGCCCGGTGTCCTCGTTACGACGCAGCGTCCGATGAGCATTCAACGGTTCACTGCGGCCCATGAGCTCGGTCACTTCCGCCTGCAGCATCAGCCCAGTCTCGATGACGAAAGCATTCTGCGACGGATGCCGCTGCAAGCGCAGCCGACCGGTGACTTTCAGGAGGTTGAGGCCGACGCGTTCGCGGTCGAGTTCATGATGCCGCGCTGGCTCGTCGCTTGGCATGCGGCTCGCCAGGGCTGGACCGTTCCCGATTTTCGGCGACCGAGTACGGTCTACCAGCTCTCGTTGCGGATCGGCGCGAGTTATGAGGCGACTTGCTGGACGCTTGCCCGCCACAGCCTCATCCAGGCGGCGCAGGCCCGGGAGCTTCTTCAGACTAAACCGCGTGAGATGAAAGTCGCCCTGCTTGAGGCTTACCAACCGCAAGACTACCGCGGCGATGTCTGGCTGCTCACCGAGCGCGACGCAGGAGCGCGCATCGACGGGAGCCGCAACGATCTGTTTGCTCTCCGGCTCGAAGAACACAGCGGCGGAGGCTATCTCTGGGACATCGATCAGCTCAAGGAGAGCGGGTTCGCCGTCGTTCGCGATGACCTTCAGGCGATTGACGCCGACGGCGTCGGCGGTCCTGTCATCAGGCGCGTGACGGCAACGCCACCGGACACCTATCGCGGACGGCTCGCGATCGACGAACGTCGACCATGGGATCCTGATCCGCCGCTTGCGACCCTTGCTGTGGATGTTGATCTCACCGGTCCTGAGCAAGAGGGGCTTTCGCGCGCCGAACGGCGGAGGCTGCTTGAGGCGGCATGAGCGACGTTACGATTTCGGCCGATCTGCGGGCTTTTTTCGGCGGTGCCCGCAATCAAGGGGCGCGCCCTACCTGCCTAGCCTTCGCGGCGAGCGATGCACATGCCGCTCTACGTGAGGGATGGGTGCCGTTGTCCTGCGAGTACGCCTTCTTTCAAGCACAGCGGCGTGCCGGCCGAATGCCGAACACCGGCGCACACTTGTCCTCGATGCTGGAGGCGCTCCGCAAGGACGGGCAACCCGAAGAGAGCGGCTGGCCCTATCTATCTGCAACGCCCGCAGATGCGGCGTCATGGGCGCCGCCGCGCGAGATCGGCAAGCTGTACGGCCGTAACGGCGCGACCGCCATCCACTCGATCGACCGCGTCATCCAGGAATTGGATCAGGGGCGTCCTGTGATCGTCCTGACGATGCTGTCGCGTGCCTTCTATCAACGAAACCCTCAGGGTGTCGTCGATCCGGCGCCCGGCGAGCAACCGGAGCCTGACCGACGTCATGCCGTCGTTGCGGTCGGCCACGGGAAGGTCGACGGTCAGCGTGCCGTCTTGGTGCGCAATAGTTGGGGGCCGAGCTGGGGCGATGCAGGCTACGGCTGGCTCACGGAGCGATTCCTTGGTGTATTGCGGCTGGATACCCGCGCCGTGGAGTTCGTGCCCAAAGCGGAGCTCGAATAGCTTGGCCTTGTTTTCGCCCTTCAAGCCGCCGGCCGCTTCGATGTCGCTAATCAGCGGCTTCGCCCACGGGACATCCGCGAGCTGGCTCATGACGACTCCCATGTAGTCGCCTTCGGCGCCCGTCAGGAAATCGAACTTCTTCGCGTCCGGCGTCGCCATGGTCAACGGGCTCCGGTTCATTGGCTAATTAGGAGTGATCTGCTCGATGGCCTTGCGCACGGTATCCACGTCTTCCTTCAATGCGGTGGCCCGGCCGGGCGCTAGCCCGAGACCGACGAAGCTACCGGCATTGGGGATTCCCGCGGCCGGGAATTCGTGGGAGACCCACCCGATCTCGGAGGCGCGCATCCACACCTTCGAGCCGTCCATCAGGGTGAATTCGGCGAACTGGTCGCGGCCGGCCAGCTTCAGAACGTCGTCTACGGATTCCTTCACCGCCATCAGGTTCGCGAAGACGCCTAGCACCTGCGTGACCGGTGCTTTCGGGGCAGTCGATTCGATTTGGGCGGGCGTCGGGAAGAAAATCTGCGGCGAAAGGCGGAACGTCTCGGCGTTCACGTTGAACTCGTTGACCGGCGGCAGCGAAGTGACCGCGGTGATGCGCTTGGCGTCGAAGAAAACGGGAGTGCCGGAGGTCGGCGTCAGCTGCGCCAAAGGCGATCCCGCGAAGGCAGGCGTGGAAAGAAGCGACGCAAGGGACAAGGCGACGGCCGCGAAAAGCCTCAACATGGTCTGGTCCTCCAAATCATCGTCTGCCGCAAACTGGCAACGATCTACTTAAGCGCCGTCTCGATCAGGTTGGCCAGTCGGGCGGCGGCAAGCGCCGCCCGGGCGCGGGCCACGTTTTTGGCGCTCGTTTCGTAGTCGCGCGTCAGAAGGACGGGATTCTTTCCCGTGCTAATCGGCGGAGCGTAGGAATATTGCTTGGCGAGGTCCGCGCTTTCCTGAGCCCAGACGGCGGGATCGGCGATCTGCGCCTGGGCCTGGCTGACGCCGACGCTCGACAGTCCGTCCTTGTCGTCGGCGTCGAAGATGGCGCCATAGGGCGAGGAGTAACCGCCGAAGATCGCGTCCCAGTAGGCGTGCAGAGCCATGCTCGATCCGCTCGCCGGTATCACGGATTCCGCATTGCCGCCGGCATCTCCATCGGGAATCTGCAGTGTGTATCGGGCTGCGGCGTGCAGCGGCTGATGGGCGTCGCCGACGAGATGAAGGATCCAGACGAGGTCGTACGACCTCACGTCGTCGGATGCGCCCGAGGATGTCGGCAGCGCAGCGATCATCAGCTTGAGCTGCGTGACGAAGTCGACCGGGTCCGCGGCAGGCAGGGGCGTGCCGTCGGGTGTGAAGTCGATGTCCTTAAAATGCCAGTAGGCATGTTGGTAGTGGTCCGAATAGCCGATGTTCTGGCCGGCCGTCGGGCTGGTGACCGCGTCGCGCGTGCAGCCGTACTCCTTGGTCTTGATGTCGGCGGCCCAAGTCGCGGCATGGACGAAAGCGTACATCTTCGCGGTCTTGTCGTCGGCGGCGCCGGCGGCCCACTTCGCGTAGTCCATGTTGAGCTTCAGTAAGGAGTCGGCTTTGCCGCGGACGGGATCGGAGAGGCGCTTGTACGCCAAATAAGCGATCTGCATGTGCCCTTCGTCCCACCATGCGCGGGCCGGGGATGCCGCGATGCCGAGAGCCATGGTCAGAAGGCTGATAGAAACCAGGCGACGCATGTGTGGGTCTCCGCCCGTCATTACCTGAGGTTGCACCAATTCAATTCATTTTACCAGAGCCCTATGACGCGCCGATGGATACGAACGTGGAGCTCCCTTCCAACTTCGCGCAAGCTCCGAGGAAATTGGCTCGATAACCCGCCGGTGTCAGCGCGGGACGTAGTCTACTCTGTGCCCACCGGTGACATCGCGTCCAAGTCGGTTCGCCGAAGGGACCGCTTACGCAATCGAGCTGGCCAGGCTGCAGCGGGCCGGGCTCGCCCGTCGTGCTGCGATGGGCGATGTCCAACGACGGATCGCGCCCCGTTGGCATGTTCGACCCGGCGAAGACCATGGTCGAAGCCTGCGGCTGACCGCGCGGCTCATCGACATTGCCGACTCCAAGCCAGTACGGTGTCGCAGGAGAAACCCATGGCAGACGAACAAGCGGAAGAGACCCAGTCGGACGAGCGCGTGTCGACGTTCCGTGTGCTGGCGCGCCAACCGCTTTCGCTGGACGTCGGCAGCGGTGGCATCCACGAACTCGACATCCAAGGCGTCTCATGCTGGATCGCGGTCAAACCCGCCCATTCGGACCTCGCCAAGCGGAAGGAGTTCGGAGGCACCACGCTCGCGATCGAGTTTCTGTCGGATCCCGATCTCGATCTGTTCGAGGCAGCCCGTGCCGGCTTCGAATTGATCGAGGATTTTCTGTCGGCGATCACGGTCGTCTCCGGTACCACGTTCGGCCCCAGCGAGTTACTGCAGGTCGCACGACTTGACCAAGCCGATGGGCAGAACTGCGAGTTCATGATTTTCCTGCCGTTGCCGCTGAAACATTGGCACGAGGAGATCTCCGAGGAGAAGCTGAAATCCGTACGTGGTCTTCTGGCGCACTGGGATGGGCTCGAATCCGGACATCGCCTGCGCCGCGCTGCGCGGCTGTACCGTTCGGCCGCAGGGAACGTCGACGACATCGCCGCCTTCCAGGAGGCCTACATCGGCCTCGAGGTTCTCGAGAAACCGCTCGCGTCGATGGCCGGCTTCGAGAAGCACGGGACCGAGCAGATCAAGGGATCATGCGAGAAGTGCGGCCACGAATACGTGCGCAACCGGACGACGTTGGTGGGGGTGCGTGCGTTCGTGCACGGGGCCGTCGACACCGCGAAGGCCGATCCTGGGCGTAAGGCCGATTGGAAGCTACTCAACAAGCTGCGTAATGATCTGACGCACGGTCTGGTCGACGAGAACGATCTCGGCGAGAGGCCGCATCGCGGCTTCATCGCCGCGATGCACTACCTGCACCACGGGATCTGTGTCTCCTCGCACGCGTCCAACCTCACGAGCAGCCAGTACCGGCTTGCGAGAGGAGGCATCGAATACGTCTTGATGGGCAGATATCGTGCGCCCGAATGGCCCTCGCTTTTGGATTGGGGGCAGGTCGTCGACACCTCGCAATTCTCCTGGGTGCAGCACGCGAGGCAAGGCTGGGTGCCGCAGATGACCTTCAACGTTCGGAGAGTGGCGGACCTAGAAGTCTGCGTCGGCAGGTTGATGAAGCCGAGGTCGACGGCTTCGACGGACGACGTCAAACCGACGCCTATCGAACACGAATAGACGCTGAAGAGTACGCTGCCATCGGCGTTTGCGCCGGCGACGAACCGCTTCATGGACGTTGCATCAGTTTGCATCGTCACGCCAAAGCGTTCGTGTACCGTATCGGCGACG
>JAJYAH010000406.1 GCA_021779635.1 Pseudomonadota bacterium
CATTCCACCGGCGAGACCATCTGGCTTGTGGATGCCGCAGCGTTGCCGGAGAGTTTTCGTGAGCGATGACGCTGGGAAGATGCCGTGCGCGCTGATCGTGATGGGCGTGTCCGGCTCCGGCAAGAGCACGATTGCGGAAAAGCTCGCCGAACGACTAGGCTGGAGCTACGAGGACGGCGACAAATTTCATCCCGCGAGTAATGTCGCCAAGATGAGCGCCGGCCATCCGCTCACCGACGAAGACCGCTGGCCCTGGTTACGGGCGATCGCCGACGAAATCGACCGGGTCTGCGGGGCCGGCCAGCATGCCGTTATCGCCTGCTCGGCGCTCAAGCGCACCTATCGCGATGTTCTCGTGCATGGACGCAGCGATGTCCGTGTCGTCTTTCTCCAGGGCACGCAGGAGTTGATTGCCAAACGAATGGCCGCCCGCAAGAACCATTTCATGCCGCCAGGCCTGCTGGACAGCCAGTTCAACACCCTGGAGCCGCCGGATCTACGTGAAAATCCCGTGACGGTGTCGATCGATGCCCCGGTCGACGCGATCGTCGATGACATCATTCGCCGACTGAGGCCAAGACCGGCGGATAGCGATGCCAACAGCAGGAACCGATCATGACCCGTATCGCCCTCGTCGTCTCGGATGTCGACGGCACGCTGCTGACCAAGGACAAGACCTTGACCGAAGGCGCAAGGCGCGCCGTGCGGCGCCTGGAGGAGCGCGGCATCGGCTTCACCATTACCTCCAGCCGTCCGACGATCGGCATGCGGTTCCTGATCGAGCCACTTCAAATCACGCTGCCGGTCGGCGCATTCAACGGAAGCTCAATCGTCGATGCACAATTGAACCCGATCGAACAGCATTTGATCCCCGCATCAGCGGCGCAACGCAGCATCGATATATTGGGCGAATTCGGCGTCGACATCTGGCTGTTCACCAACGAGCAATGGCTCGCCCGCAGCGGCGACGGCGCATATGTCCCGCTTGAAAGGCGCGCCATCAAGGCCGATCCGGCCATCGTTCCGGATTTCGCGCCGTATCTGTCGGGCGTCTGCAAGATCGTCGGCGCCTCCGCCGACGCGGCACTGCTGCAACGCTGCGAAAGCGTGGTGCAAAAGGCATTGGGCTCACAGGCTACGGCGGTTCGGTCGCAAAGCTATTATCTCGACATCACCCCTCCCGGCTGCGACAAGGGCACGTTCGTGCAGGCGATGGCGAAACGACTTGGAATTTCAACCGGCTCGGTTGCCACCATCGGCGACATGCAGAACGACCTGGCGATGTTCAAGACGAGCGGCATCTCCATCGCGATGGGTAACGCAACCGACGACGTCAAGAAGCTGGCCACGCATGTTACGACCTCGAACGAGGACGAGGGTTTTGCCGGCGCAATCGATGTTATCTTGAAGAATAGCGAAGCGAAGTAATGCCTCGCGCCGTTCCGGCATTCGCCGGCACGACGTGTCTCCTTTGCGCTCCTATTTCGACCGCTGCATCGCCGGCTTTTCGGCCGGCCTGTTTGCGTCGCTGAGATTGTGGGCGGTATTGATCAGCGCGATGTGGGTCAGCGCTTGCGGGAAATTTCCGGCTTGACGCCCTTCACCGGAATCGAATTCCTCCGCCAGCAGCCCGAGATCGTTCGCGACCGCAACCACGCGATCGAACAGCGCCTGCGCCTTGGCGATCTCGCCGGCCAGCACATAGGCGTCGGCGAGCCAAAGGCTGCAGGCGAGAAATGCGCCTTCGATCGGTTGCCGTTCATCCGAAACCCTGCGGGGGTCGTGCCGCAGCACAAATCCGTCCCGCATCAGATATTTTTCGACGGCCGCGATGGTGCTGCGAACGCGCGGGTCCGATGCCGGCAGGAAGCCCACCGACGGCATCAGCAGGATGCTGGCATCGAGCACCTTCGAGCCATAGGACTCGACAAACGCATTCTGGCCGCGGTCGAAACCCTTTTCGCAGACGTCGCGATGGATGGTGTCGCGTAACCGATGCCACTGATCGAGCGGCGCATCAAAGCCGAATTTCTCGGCACTTTTGATGCCGCGATCGAACGCGACCCACGTCATCACCTTCGACGAAACGTAGTGCCGTCCGTCGCCTCGGATTTCCCAGATACCTTGATCGGGCTGGTCCCACACTTCAGCCAGATGCTCCAGCACCTCGTATTCGAGATCCCAACTCCCCTTATCGAGATCCAGCTTGGCCATACGCGACTGATGAAACGCATCGATCAATTCGCCATAGACATCGAGTTGCAACTGGGCATGCGCGGCATTGCCGATCCGAACCGGCCGAGCGCCCTCGTAACCCGGCAGCCAGTCGGCGACCCATTCGAGCAGGCGCCGCTGGCCTTTAATGCCGTACATGATCTGCATGTTTGCCGGCGAACCAGCGGCGGCACGAAGCAGCCAGTTGTGCCATGCGCTGGCCTCCTCGGTATAGCCGCTGTTCATCAGCGCCAGCAGCGTGAAGGTGGCGTCGCGCAGCCAGCAAAAGCGATAATCCCAGTTGCGGGCACCACCGAGCTTTTCCGGCAGCGAAGTCGTGGGTGCGGCGACAATGCCCCCGGTCGGCGCGTAGGTCAGCGCCTTCAGCGTCAGCAACGAACGCATCACGAGATCGTGGTAGTCACCCTCATAGGTGCAATGGCTGCACCACTCGGTCCAGAACTCCTCGGTATCCCTTAACGCCTGCGCCGGATCAATCGGCGCGGAAACCGGCAGATGCGAAGGCCCGTAGGTGAGCACAAACGGTATTGTCTCGCTGGCGCTCACCTCGAAGTCGGCCACCGTGGTCATGTCTTCGCCGCGCGTCTCGACCGGCGTTCGCAACACCGTCATATCCGGCCCGCAAATCGCCAGCAGCGCGCCGTCTTCGGTTCGCTTGACCCAGGGGATATCGACGCCGAATCCAAACCGGATCACCAGTTCCATCCGCAGCTTCACCCGGCCGCTGACGCCGCGCACCAGCCTGATGACGTCGGAGCCATTGCCGCGCGGCGGCATGAAGTCGATCAGGGCGACGATGCCATCTGCGGTCTCGAAGCGCGTTTCCAGGATCAGCGTATTGTCCCAATAGCGGCGGGAGGACCTGGTAACGTCTTCCACCGGCGCGATGCGCCATCGGCCTTGTTTGGGTGTGCCGAGCAAGGCCGCGAAACAAGCGTCGGAATCGAACGCCGGCCAGCACAGCCAGTCGATCGATCCGTCGCGCCCGACCAGGGCCGCGGTTTCGCAGTCGCCGATCAATCCATAGTCTTCGATTTTGCAGGACACGTTGATTATCGCCGGTTGTTGAATGATTATGCGTCAGGTGCCGGCCCGTGCCCGGCTTGCGACCGCGACCTTGAGCGCAGGCCGATTGATCGCCGATCCGATCTCATCGATCGCAACCGGCAGCCGCCGCCGCCAGTTCGGATGCTCGTTCACGGTGCCGGGAATATTGGGCTGGTCGATCACGGCAAGCAGATCCTCCAGCGATATCGCGAGCAGCCGGGATTTGGTCCGCGCCAGAAAACCCGCGACCGCGTAAAGATCATCCCCGTCGATGCCGTGATGGCGCAGTGCCTCGGTCAGCATGGCCAGCGCATGCCATCGCGCGTCGTCACTTTCGCCGGGATCGATCCCGAGTGAGCGTTTCAGCTTCAGGTCGCTGAAGGAACGCCACCCGGCATAGCTCGAGAGGTCGTGGGTGTTGAAGGTGACGAGGGCATTGGGTGCATAATGATCGATGCCGCGAAACCGGCCGTGATCGTCGCGCTCAAACATCATCACCTGATACGACCAGATGCCCCAATCCGCTATTTGTTCGCGAAAGCCTTCCGGCACGGTGCCGAGGTCCTCGCCGATGACGACGCAGCGATACGCCACGCTTTCCTGCGCGGTCGCCGCCAGCAGCGCCTCGAACGGCATTTGTACATAGACGCCACTGTCGGCGGCAAATCCGTGCGGCACGAGATAAAGCCGCTTCAGGCCGAGCACGTGATCGAGCCGGATCGCGCCGGCGTGACGCATCGACGCCCGAAGCATCTCCCGAAACGGCTCAAAGGACTGGATTTCCAGACCGGCGGCGTTGAACCCCGCGAGGCCCCAGTTCTGGCCTGACGTGTTCAACGGATCCGGCGGCGCACCGACAGCGAGATGGCGGGAAATCGCGGCCTGCTCATTCCAGGCATCGAACCCGTCGGATTGCACGCCGACGGCCACATCGAGATAGAGACCGACTCTCATGCCCAGCCGGGTTGCGAGATCCCGGCAAGCCTGCAACTGCCGGTCCGCCGTCCATTGCACGAATTCGACGAATTCGATTTCGGCCGCATCGGGACCCTGCCGCAGTCCAGCGCATTTGGCCTCGTCGGGCTGCCGCCATGGTTCGGGCCATTCCCACCACGGTTTGTTGAATCGATGCCTGAGTACCTCGAAGCAGGCGAACCGCGACAGCAACGGCTCGCGCTCGGCGCGAAAGCTGGCGAAATCCCGCCGGCGTTCGGGCACCGCATCGGCCCTGAATCGCTCGAATGCCGAACGCAACCCGCGCGATTTCAGCGCCGCGACGCCCGCATAATCGACGAGGTCGCCCTGCCTCATCCGGCCGATCGCGCCGGCGCTCTCCGGGAAGGCCTCGGGCCGAAACTCCGGCAGCTTTTCAACATCGACATAAAGTGCGTTCAGAAACAGCCGGCTGTTCGGCGAATAGGGACTGCAATCGGCGGGGCGGTCATCGAACAACGCATGCAGCGGGTTGAGGCCGATGCCGTCTGCTCCCAAATGATCCGCCAGTTCAATTAGCCTCTCGAGGTCGGTGAAGTCGCCGATGCCCCAATTGCGGGCCGACCGGATGCCGTAAAGCTGGACCGCCATCAGCCAGCAGCGGTCGAAATCGCCGCCGAACGCTGTTGGCGGCGCCACCAGCAGCGGCGTTTCGTCCGTGAAAGAGGATCCATCGGTCAGATGCAGACGGTACGATCCGATCGGCAAATCCACCGGCCAGGCGATGATCCGATGGCCGGTCTCGCCCTGTGCGATAACCTTAAGACCGGCAACGATTTTCCAGCGCACCGGGAACGTGGCAGCCTGTTCGAGTTGGGTCTGCGAGGGTTGACCGAAGCGCAGCACCACCGCCCCGCCGATAAGCCGGTGAGGAGCTCGAACCGGCAGGGCATCGAGGATGATCCTCAGCGCGGCTGCGCCTGTCACATGCCGGTGACCCTGACCGTCGATAAATTCGGTCTGGATTCCGGCGGCTTTGGCTTTGGCGAAAAGGTCCATTCGGCACGCGGTTTGCACGCAACAGTGAGCGACCGTCGCGAAATTCACTAGATGCAGGAAGAGGATAGCCGTGCTTAACTCATTACCGTTCCCGGTGTTCCCCGGGAACCAATGCGCGGCGAGCGGCTTTGTATATATGTCCGGAACGTCTCCTTTCCCGTACAGGAAACGGGACGTTGCTTCCATGTCAATGGCATCACCGTGAACAAAACAACTCAAACTGTCGAGAGCGCCGCAGCCGGCGGCGCTTTTCATATTGAAGATGTTTATCCGCTGATCGACGGCGGCCGCTTTCCTGTGAAGCGCGTTGCCGGAGAGCGCGTCGAGGTCTGGGCGGATATCTACCGCGACGGACATGAGGTCGTGAACGCTGCATTGGTCTGGCGCCGCGAGGGCGACCGCGAATGGCGCCGCGAGCCGATGACCCATCACAGCAACGACCGCTGGGGTGGATCGTTCGTCCCGGACCAGCCCGGACGCTATGTCTATGCCATCGAGGCCTGGACTGATGAATTCGCAACCTGGCGGCACGGATTCGAGCTGAAGCAGAAAGCCGGCGCCGATCTGACCCTCGACGCGATCGAGGGCGCTGGCATGCTCACCAAGGCGCGGGCCGGGGGCAACGCGGCTGCTGCGGTGATTCTTCGGCAGTGCGAGGATTTTCTGCAAACCGGTGACGCCGCACCGCTCCTGACCGCCGAATTGAAGGACGCTATGGCCGAGAGCCAGTTGCGGCCCGACCTGACGCGATCGCAGTTGTTTCCGTTGATGGCGGACCGGCCGCGGGCACGGGCCGGTGCATGGTACGAGATGGTGCCGCGCAGCCAGGGCCGGACTCCCGGCCAGCACGGCACCTTCAAGGACTGCATCGCGCGGCTGCCCGATATCGCGGCGATGGGCTTCGACGTGGTGTACCTGACCCCGATTCATCCGATCGGCCACACCAACCGCAAGGGCCGCAACAACGCGGTGACCGCGGCTGAAAGGGATCCCGGAAGCCCCTATGCGATTGGCGCCGCCGAAGGCGGCCATGACGCCGTGCATCCGGAATTGGGGACACTGGAGGATTTCCGAAGCTTCGTTTCGGCCTGCAAGCAGCTCGATCTCGAGGTCGCGCTCGACTTCGCCGTGCAATGCTCGCCCGACCATCCCTGGCTTCAACAGCATCCGCAATGGTTCAAGCGCCGGCCGGACGGCTCGATGCGCTACGCCGAAAATCCGCCCAAGAAATATGAGGACATCGTCAATCCCGATTTTTCATCCGA
>JAJYAH010000407.1 GCA_021779635.1 Pseudomonadota bacterium
CTGGGATTATCTGATGGCCGGCTTGCAGCATGTGGCGGCACCCAGATCGGGCGGCTGAGTTCCCGCCAACTGCTTGGCCCGGCGGGATTTTCATGGATTTCGTCACGCTTTCATTTGCGTTACGATGCCTTAGCTAAAAATGAGGGATGGCGGTGTTGCGTTACGGGTTCCGGGCGGGGTCGCTTGGTGTGCTGCTGATGCTGTCCGGCTGTGCCGGGGAGCAGCATTTCGTGCGGGACTCCTTCTGGCCGTTTGGCAACCCCAACGCGCCCGACATCCATGGCGAGACCGCGGAGCGCGCGCTTGGACATATGCCGGAGGTAACACCGCTCGTCCCGCAGGCGGGGAACGTGTGGCCCGGTCCCGTGCAGCCGATGCCGACGCTCGCGGATGTCGAGAAGGATGTGAACAAGCCCTTGGGCCAGGGCAACACGCCCTCCGTTCCCTCGCCCTACCCGCCGGGGCCGCAGGCGCCGGAGCAAACGGAGAGCGGCGGGGCGGGAAACACTACCGTGCCACTCGGGAATCCGCCGCAAGCCGTTCCCGGCAATCCCCATATGCGGGAGTGATGTTATACCGCTGAGCGGATTTTTCGACTCTTTGGCTGTCCTCATCATGCCGGAGATCTCGACGGCGGTGATGAACACCTTCCTTGATACTTCAATACCGTAGAGATCCTCCAGGTGCCCCCGGATCTCCCGGACGCTCATCCCACGCGCATACATCGAGATGATCTTGTCATCGAACTCCGGGAACCGGCGCTGGTACTTCGCAATCAGCTTCGGATCGAACGTCCGGGCCCGATCGCGCGGGATATCCAGCGTCACCTGCGAGGCTCCACTCAATACCGTCTTCTTCGACGTCCCGTTCCTCCGGTTGCCCCGCTCAATCCAGCTCGGCCGACAAAATGCGCTCAGACAGCGCCTTCTTCAGCTCATCCAGCAGCCCGCCGCTGCCAAATAGCTCCCTCGCATCACGGCCAGCAAGCAAACGGTCCAGCAAGTCCTTATCATCGCCATAGCGTCGGGCCTCCTTGCCCCAAGTCTATGGCCAAGCACAAAATTCAGGACACTCCCGACATAGGAGCGGCGGACACCAAAACGGGCGCCAACCACCGCAGCGCTGCCAAGCGCCGCCAAAACACGCTCACGCAAGTCTTGCGAATAGGCTTGCCCGCGACGATGACCGATGAATAACCCCCAGTTCCAAAACGGAAAACCATGAATCACAAAACAAGCCCGCGCCGGAAGCCACGATTCCAGTCAGGTTCAAACCGCTCTCTAATTCACTCCCACTCGATTCTCTCAAAGCATCGTAACGCGCTGAATTATCGGCGCAAATTTTTTCCGCCGATGCCCGGAATCCGAACAACGAGCCGTCAAAATTTTTCGCTTATGATTTCAAAGGAAAATTCGCGTGATTCAGATTCGGCGACGTTTCAGCCTCTATCGACAACGATTGGTCGATTTTTCGCGTCGTCGACCTCATAGGGCGCTACGCGCCGATACAGGAAAAGACCGTCAACCTTCATAGCACAACGCGTTCATGCGCGCTATCTTCGCCGTCTCTCTCCCGCTTCAAGACCACTCGTTGAGCTTCACGGGTTGATGGCAGGCGGATGAGCAGATAGACGAACGCCTCTGGCTGCGGCGGTGTGGAAGGACACGTGGCCAACAAAGGTCCGAGATGGTGACGAGAAGGTAGCGGCGAATGGCTCGGTGCACTAAGCCCATCCACTAGCCGGTTTCGAGTCCGGCCCGCAGCACTGTGTTGGCTTCTATGACGCCGACGTGCGCGCATCTCGATGCGTCAGTAGATACCTCCTCACGTCTCTGCAGTTACTCACAAGTCGGTAAGTAAGGCGACAAGTTTCTTGACATTCCAGCCGGGGCACGATTCAAGGTGGCATGAAGCGGGACGGACGCAGCCTGGACCATACGACGCTGGAGACCATCCGCGTGATGGCGGTCGAGCGGGTGCGGGAAGGCGAGGCTCCGTCAGCGGTGATCGCATCCTATGGCTTCAGCCGCACCACCATCTACAAGTGGTTGACCGCGGTGGCGAAGCCGGGTGTCGGACTGCGCGCCCTACAGGCGCGGCCTGCGCCGGGACGGCCACGCAGTCTGACGCCGCGGCAGGAACAGCAGGTGTTCCGCTGGATCAATGGCAACGACCCGCGCCAGTACGGCCTTGATTTCGGTCTATGGACCCGCTCGGTGGTCGCCGACCTGATCGAACGGAAGTTCGGCATCCGTCTTGGCCTCACCGCGGTCGGAGAGCTACTCGCCAAGCTCGATCTGACGCCACAAAAGCCATTGCAACGGGCGTATCAGCGCGATCCCAAGGCGATCGAGCGGTGGCGGCGCGAGACCTATCCGGCCATTGCGCGGCAAGCCAGAGCGGAAGGTGGGGAGGTGTTCTTCTGGGATGAGTCTGGTTTCCGTGCCGACACCGTGCATGGCCGGACCTGGGGTCTCAGGGGACAGACGCCGGTTGTGGCGCGCCCCGGGCAACGGCAATCGATCAGTGCGGCTTCAGCGGTGAACGCGAAGGGCGGGTTCTGGTACTGTACCTATCAAGGCGGGCTGACCGCGGAGCTGTTCGTCCGACTGCTACGGCAGATGATGCGGCACCGGACAAAGCCGATCCACCTGGTGGTTGACGCGCTTCCGGCTCACAAGACCAAGCTGGTGAAAGACTACGTGCAATCGACCGCGGGACGGCTGACGCTGCACTTCCTGCCGGGATACGCGCCCGACCTCAACCCCGATGAGCTCGTCTGGAGCCACGTGAAGCGTACCGGAGTGGCCAGGACGCCGCTGCGCAAGGGCGAGCGGCTGCGCGACAAAGTCGAGGCGCAGTTGGCTCGTATCAAAGACCTGCCAAGGCCCGTCCGGTCATTCTTCAGAGCGCCGAGTGTCGCCTATATTACCGACTTGTGAGTAATACCGACCCTGGAGGCGAGGGACTGCTCTCCTTCTGTCGACGCTGAAACTCATTGGAAAGCGCTGCCCAATAGGGCTCGTATAAATCGAGCAACTCGCTTGGCCGCATTACTTCAACGCCGAAACTTCTCAATGCGTCTCGGTGCTTCCAAAATGTCTTTCGGTCTGTAGTAAGAATGACCGGAATATTTGCCACAAGTGCGTAGCCTGCAACTCGCCTGTCTCCTTCATCGCGAAGAAATGATAGAGGCCCGTCGCTTGCAACAATTTGTTCGGCTGACCTCACTCCCAACCCCTTCAAAATAAGTGGAGAGATACGGACCGATTTACTCTCCTCAAGCAATCCGAGAGCCACACCTGGAAAAGCGTGATTGGACACATCTTCTTGATGTCCACCAAAGAACCTAACAATGTCCCGAAGCCTTACGCCTCTATTGCCGCCAAAAACTGACGCCTCAGACGAATTCGTCTCGCAAACCAACCAGGGATAGCCGCCAAAATATTCGAATTGCTTGTACAAGATTCCGAGGTCGACGAGATCGTTTGCGGTGTCCGCACCATACCGTTCGGAAAGCTCGAGTAGCGCGGTGTCGTCCCATACGACCCGCTCCCTTTCCTCTAGTTGTCGATCGACCCAGTCGAGGTTTTGAAGAATGCAGGTGTCGAGAAGTTGAGGCTCTGGTGGACGGAACGCATCGTCTATGAGCTCCATCCTCTTCCGCGGATCCGTTATACCTTTCAGGGCTTCCTCGAGAGCAGAAAGAGTCATGAGCACTCGCAGTTCTTTTGTTGCCTGCGCTTCATAGTTTGACCCATTCCAAGAAGTCGGCGCGCTTCTTGCGCAGCGCCTCAAGCGCTTCCCTGATGCGACCAGGTTTGTTGGAAATGTTGATGACGAGGGTATCCATTGCCCGAGTCAACGGAATCATCGCCCAACGCGACGCAAACTCGATCGCCTCCTCTTCGGCGGTGACGAAAAGATCATCTGTTCCTCGCGGCTGCGCCAACCGTTGCCGATACTTGTAATCCCAGAATTCGTCGAAGCCGTAGTTGATGACCGTCCAACCTTCCAGCCCACGGCAAGAATCGTACTGAACGATGCGAAGTGCCTCGCGGTCGGTCGGGAAATTCTCTCGCACATCGATGGACGAAGCATCCCAGGTTTTCACGCCCTGCCCGGCGAGAACGCGCGCCGGCGTCGAAAACGGCTCGCATCCGTCATGCACCACGAGCGCGGGAGGAACGCATGCGAGCAGATCGACGGGGTAGTTTCCGAGCTCGGCGGCTTCCGCGCAAAGCTTTGAATAGATTTCCGGACGGGCCGCTAGATCGCCTTCAATGATCATAACTCGGCCGCCGTTCGCGTCAGGATTCGGCTCCAAGTCCCAATCCGCGAGCCCGAGTGCGGCGGCAAAATCCGCCACGAACAGCGCCAGATTGGCTTTCATGCGCAAGCACCGCGTAAGCCGCCGAGCGCGCAATTGCTCGCGCGTGATGCCGCCACTCCAGTCGGCAACTGACCCACGAATAAACTGATCAACGCCGTCAGCCACGACGATGCGTTCAGGTCCGTAGACCGCGCGCAGAATTTCGATTTCGTTGGCGGGCCAGTCCTGGCCCTCATCCACAAACACAGCGTCCCACAGAAAGTCGGTTGGATGGCGCTTAACAAGTTCTGCGACATCTTCCGACGATACTGTTTTGCTTCGAATGTACTCCAGCAGAAGGTCCTTTTTCTGCTCGTAGGCTTCAAGGAAGCCAGCGTAGTCCTGAATGATGCCGAGTCCGTGCATAAGCCGCCCTACGAAGGCATGGACCGTATCGATGCTGATGCCGCCATTTTCGACGCTGCGAGGCACGCCGAGCAGCGCCATCGTGCGCCGCATGTCGGCAACCAGTGCCTTGTTGTAGGTGAGCATGAGCGAGCGCATGCGCGCGCGGTCGAACGCGCGATACGCCATTTGCAGCAATATGACCGTCTTGCCGACGCCGCCACGCCCGCGGATGACGACCTGCTTCTTGCCCAGGTCGTCGAGCCACGCTTCGGGCAGCGACGCCTTGATGATCCGGTCCATCCGTCGGCGGTCCAGCGGCGTCGGTTCAACGGATTGCAGGAGAGGAAACGCGGGATCGAGAAGCGCCGCGAAGGTTTCATCTGATCCGAACGAGATAAGAGCGTCCCGCTTGTGGTGAAGCGGCGCAGAAACCTGCCCAAGAACATTGAGGATGCGCTCGAAACTTCCATCCACGCCGAAGCAGTTGTGGGGGCGGTGCGGCAGGTCGCCCTCGCGGAGGCCTGAAAAGAAGATCAGGTCCTGTACATAGACGCGCTCCACCCCGTGATCGGCGAGGTAGCGCTTGAATTCGAACATCTGAAGCCGGTTTTTCTCCGTGACCGCCTCCCAGACGGTATGTCCGCCGTGGCGATAGCAGACGGAAGCGATCTTGTCGTCGAAGCGTACGCCGGTCGCGTCATGCGACTTCGCCTCGATGACGAGGATGAAATTCTTGACCTGGGCGCTCCGGGGAACGAACCGCTCCCCGTCGCGCGGAAAGAACTTGAACTCCACGTCGAACGAGCGAGGCTCGGAAAGGTGGCCGATCACGACAAGATCGATATCTTCGAGACGGTAGCCGTAAAGCTTCAGCCCCACGAATATCTTGATGTGGTCCTTTGCACTTTGGCCGATGTCTGGCCATGCCGCCAGAATCTGGCGGCGCAGGTGCTGGGCCGCCTCGAACTCCTTGCCTTCCTTTACGCCAAGCAGTTCAATCATGGCGGACTTTCCGCGGCGGGCAATCTCGTCACTGGACACCGATCTTTTGGAGCACGCTCCGCGTGGCCCATGGCAGGTTGCCGCGAACGATCAGTTCGTTCTCGACGATCACGGGTATGCTGCCCCCGTTATCGCGGAAGCTCGCAATCTCAGAGTCCGCCGGGTGATCCGTGGTCAAGGGGCCGGAAAGAGCGATGACGTATCTGCCGGTAGTCGTAGTCGCCATGATGGGAGCAGTCAGCGTGCCCGCCGGCGCGGCGAACGGGGCGTTCAACTCGAACTGAACACCGCCGACACCTTGCCGCAACAGGTCGTAGAACAAAAACTCGGTCGATGTTCTAAGACGGTCGGCGTTGAATTCCGGCTGCTCGCCATTGAGAAGGTATTCAAGCAATTGAGCGCCGACATGGCGGTCTAGCAGGCCGTGCTCGAATTTGTTCTTGAAGCTTCTCAGACAGCGGTAGCAGGACGCATCGCAATTGGCAGGGCATGTTTTCATCAGATAGAGCGCGCGTTGAAACAGCTCCACGCCCCGGTCAGAAAGCTGGCTCGAGAAGCCGGCGCCACCGGGCAACGTGTCATAGAGGAATATCTCGGCCTCGAGGCCGCTGGTTCCTCCCGGCGTAAGCGCAGGCCGAAACTCAGCCATAAGCTCGCCCGATTCGATTTCAAGCAACTGGCACGCCGCCTTCGCCAGGGCTTCATCTATAGCGAGCTCCGACGCGACGTGCCTTCGTTCGACTGCGGCGTGGCAAGCAAGATGGCAAGTCAATGATCTAACAGCTGATCGAGCGCTCGCAGGACGAGA
>JAJYAH010000408.1 GCA_021779635.1 Pseudomonadota bacterium
GCACCACGAGAGACCGTAACCCCTCACCCCAACCCTCTCCCCAGAGGGAGCATGCTGCCATTGCATCTACGCATCAATCGGATCTCGTTGTCTCCTTGCGTTTACACGGGATGGCTATGAAATAGCCTAGCAGCAGCCATGCCGAAACCGGGCCTTACCTCAAGGTTCGTCATGCCCGGGCTTGTCCCGGGCATCCACGTCTTGGCTGCATTAAGTAGGACGTGGATGGCCGGGACAAGCCCGGCCATGACGAAAACAACAGGTTGCAAACGGCCCTGAAATGCTGGCTGCATTATCAGTCAGGCTCTCAGTTCCTCACGGCCGCGAACGTTGCGAACGGCGCGGTGACATGCAAACATCGGCGGCCAACACGAAGATTGCGCATGAAAAACAAGGCGTGTGCGCTGCGGGAGAGAATCATGAACAAGCCGCTTACCGGGACTACCAGACGCAAACTCCGTTCCAGCGAGTGGTTCAACAACCCGCACAACCCGGGAATGACCGCGCTCTACCTCGAGCGCTATCTGAATTACGGCCTGACCCGGCATGAGCTGCAATCCGGCAAGCCGATCATCGGCATCGCGCAGACCGGCAACGATCTTTCGCCCTGCAACCGCCATCACCTTGAACTCGCGCATCGGGTGCGCGAGGGAATCCGCGCCGCCGGCGGCATCGCCATGGAATTTCCGATGCACCCGATCCAGGAGACCGGCAAGCGCCCGACTGCGGCGCTGGATCGCAACCTCGCCTATCTCGGTCTGGTCGAAGTCCTGTTCGGCTATCCGCTCGATGGCGTGGTGTTGACCACCGGCTGCGACAAGACCACCCCGGCCTGCCTGATGGCGGCGGCGACCGTCAACATGCCGGCGATCGTGCTGTCGGGCGGACCGATGCTGAACGGCTGGCACAAGGGCCAGCGCACCGGCTCCGGCACAGTGGTCTGGAAGGCGCGCGAGGAGCTGGCCGCGGGCGAGATCGACTACGAGGAGTTCATGAACATCGTGGCCTCCTCGGCACCCTCGGCCGGCCATTGCAACACCATGGGCACCGCCTCGACCATGAATTCGCTGGCCGAGGCGTTGGGCATGTCGCTGCCGGGCTGCGCGGCGATCCCCGCCCCCTATCGCGAGCGCGGCCAGATCGCCTACGAGACCGGCACCCGCATTGTCGGGATGGTCTGGGAGGATTTGAAGCCCTCCGACATCCTGACGCGGCAGGCCTTCGAGAATTGCATCGTCATCAATTCGGCGATCGGCGGCTCGACCAACGCCCCGATCCATATCAATGCGTTGGCCCGCCATATCGGCGTGGAATTGTCGATCGACGACTGGCAGAAATTCGGCCACGACGTCCCACTGCTCGTGAACATGCAGCCGGCCGGCTTCTACCTCGGCGAGGAATATCACCGCGCCGGCGGCGTGCCGGCGGTGGTGCGCGAATTGATGCAGGCCAGGCGCATCCACGAAGACGCCATGACGGTGAACGGCCGCACCATGGGCGAGAATTGCCGCGACGCCCCGAAGGCCGATGGCGATGTGATCTGGACCTACGACAAGCCGCTGGTGAAGGACGCCGGATTCCTGGTGCTGCGCGGCAACCTGTTTGACTCCGCGATCATGAAGACCAGCGTCATTTCCAAGGAATTCCGCGACCGCTACCTGATCAACCCTGGGGATCCGAATGCGTTCGAGGGACGCGCCATCGTGTTCGAGGGCCCGGAAGATTACCACAAGCGGATCGACGATCCCTCGCTCGACATCGACGAGCACTGCATCCTGTTCGTGCGCGGCACCGGCCCGATCGGCTATCCCGGCGGCGCGGAAGTCGTGAACATGCAGCCGCCCGCGGCGCTGATCAAGCGCGGCATCCTGTCCCTGCCCTGCATCGGCGATGGCCGCCAATCCGGCACGTCAGGCTCGCCGTCGATCCTGAACGCCACGCCCGAGGCCGCCGCCGATGGCGGCCTGGCGATTCTGAAGACCGGCGACAAGGTTCGCATCGACCTCAACAAGGGCAGCGCCAATATCCTGATATCGGACGAGGAGCTGAAGCGGCGGCGCGCCGAACTTAAAGCCAAGGGCGGCTTCCCCTACCCTGCCAACCAGACGCCGTGGCAGGAGCTCTATCGCTCGACCGTCGGCCAGCACGCCACCGGCGCCTGCATGGAGTTCGCCACCCGTTATCACGACATCGCCGGCCGCGTCGGCACGGGGCGCGATAATCATTAGCGTGACCACCGACGTCATTGCGAAGCGGCGAAGCAATCCAGTCTTCCTTCGTAACTCCGGATTGCTTCGCTGCGCTCGCAATGACGCAAACACTCCAAGGAGATTTGAATGGGAGACCGCCTGAAGGGCAAGCGCGCGTTCGTGACCGCGGGCGCGGTGGGAATCGGCCGCGCCTGTGCGGTGGCCTTTGCGCGCGAGGGCGCCACGGTCGTCGCGACCGACATCGACGAAAAGGGGCTGGCGCTGCTCGCTGGTGATGGCGTGTCCGAGGTGGCGCGGCTTGACGTGCGCGACAGCGCAGCCGTCGCCGCGATGGCGAAAAAAGTCGGCACCATCGATATCCTGCTCAACGCCGCCGGCTTCGTGCATCACGGCACGGCGCTGGATTGCTCCGACGACGAGTGGGATTTCTCGTTCGACCTCAACGTCAAGTCGATGCACCGGACCATCCGCGGATTCTTGCCGGGCATGCTGGAAGCCGGCCACGGCTCGATCGTGAACATCGCCTCCTCCGCCGGCGTGTTCAAGGCAGCCCCCAATCGCTACGTCTACGGCGCGACCAAGGCGGCCGTGGCGGCGCTGACCCGCGCGGTTGCGGCCGATTTCATCACCAGGGGCATCAGATGCAATTGTATTTGCCCCGGCACCATCGAAACCCCCTCGATGCTGAACCGTGCCGCCGCCGCGGGGCCGAAGGGACGCGAGATGTTCGTGAGCCGGCAGCCGATGGGCCGGCTCGGCACCGCCGACGAGATCGCCTCGCTCGCGGTCTACCTTGCCAGCGACGAGAGTTCGTTCACGACCGGCGTCGCCCATATCATCGATGGCGGCTGGACGCTGTGACGCTGTCATTCCGGGGCGCGAGTGAAACGAGCGAGCCCGGAATCCATAACCCCTGCAGGGAGTATGGATTCCGGGCCTGCGCCAAGTGGCGCATCCCGGAATGACGAATGAGAGATAGCATCGAAACAGATTTGCAGGAGTTCAGCCATGAACAAGATCGATCTGAACGGCCGCAGCGCCGTGGTCACCGGCGGCGCCCAGGGTTTCGGCCGTGCCATTACCGAACGCTTCGTCGCCTCCGGCGCCAAGGTCGCGATCTGGGATCACGACCTGGCGTTCGCCGAGAGGACCGCCAAGGAAATCGGCGCCGGTGTCACCGCGCTCAAGGTCGACGTCTCTGATCTGGCCGCGGTGGAGAAGGCAACGGACGCCACGCTCAAGGCGTTCGGCAAGATCGATATCCTGGTCAACAATGCCGGCATCGCCGGCATCAACAAGACGGTGTGGGAAACCGACCTCGAGGAATGGCGCAAGGTGCTGCGCATCAACCTCGACGGGCCGTTCATCTGCTGCAAGGCGATCGTGCCCTCGATGCTCAAGCAGAAATACGGCCGCATCGTCAACATTGCCTCGATCGCCGGCAAGGAAGGCAACCCCAACGCGGCGCATTACTCGGCCTCGAAGGCCGGCCTGATCGCGCTGACGAAATCGCTCGGCAAGGAACTCGCCGCTCACGACATCGCCGTCAACGCGGTGACCCCGGCCGCGGCCAAGACCGCGATCTTCGACCAGATGACGCAGCAGCATATCGACTTCATGCTTTCGAAGATTCCGAAGGGGCGTTTCGTTCTGGTACAGGAACTCGCGGCGATGGTGGCATGGCTGGCCTCGGAGGATTGCGCGTTCTCCACCGGCGCGGTGTTCGACATCTCCGGCGGCCGCGCGACGTATTAGCGTTGATCGGCAGAGCGGAGATGCCATGACCAGGGAAGGCGGATGCCTGTGCGGCGCGGTCCGGTTCAAGGCGGAAGGCGAGCCGCTCAATGTCCGTATCTGCCACTGCCGCACCTGCCAGAAAGCGATGGGGTCGCCGTTCTTTGCCCGCGCGCTGTTCGACCAGCGCGCCCTGACGGTGCAAGGCGACACCGGCCGTTACGCCTCGTCCGACGCGCTGGATCGCGTTTTCTGCAAAAGCTGCGGCACGCGGCTGTTTTCCTGGCGCACCAACGGAACGACGGCCGGCGTCGCCCTCGCCGTCTTCGATGACCGCCACGCCTTCGCGCCGACCGGACACATCTGGGTCGCGGAGAAGATGGATTGGGTGAGGCTGGAAGATGACTTGCCGCAATATCCGGGAACGGTTCCCCCGTGAAGCGGGCGCGTGCTAGCGTCGCCCCGTAGTTGAACCGGTCAGGATCATCGATTGCCCCTCAACAGCACACTCTATGCCGTGTCGGTCTGGGTTTTGCCGCTCGTCATCGCCATCACCTTTCATGAGGCCGCCCACGGTTTTGTCGCGCATCATTTTGGCGACAACACCGCCTGGGAACGGGGCCGCGTCAGCTTCAATCCGTTCAAGCACATCGATCCGTTCGGCACGCTGATCCTGCCGGCGGTGCTGTTGCTGTCGCACTCGCCGTTTCTGTTCGGCTACGCCAAGCCGGTGCCGGTGAATTTCCGCGCCCTGCGCCATCCGCGGATCGACATGGTCTGGGTGGCGCTGGCCGGCCCTGCCACCAATATCGCCCTCGCTCTGGGCGCCGCGGCGGCCTTTCATCTCCTGGCCTACGCGCCCGAAGACGCGGCGCAGTGGATCGCCGACAACCTCAAAAACGCTCTCGTTATCAATGTCGTGCTCGCGATTTTCAACATGCTTCCGATCCCGCCGCTGGACGGCGGTCGGGTCGCGGTGGGGTTGCTGCCCAATGTGCTGGCGGTCCCGCTTTCCCGGCTGGAACCGTTTGGCATGCTGATCCTGGTCGGAATCCTGATCCTTCTGCCGTTGCTCGGCAGCCAACTCGGTCTAAATCTTGATGTTATTTCGGCGATACTGCGAACGGCGACCGGGTATGTGATCTGGTTACTTCTCCTGCTGACCGGCAACGCGTAATCAAAGCCGACGACCCGCCGAAGAGCTGAGGCCATCTTGATCAAAGCTGCCGACATGATGATCGCCCGACGCGCCGACACCAAGGCCCGCGCGGATTTTGCGACCTGGAAAATGATGGCAAAGCTGAATGGCGCCTCGGCGCTGCCTGACGAAGCCCGAGCCTTCCTGGCGCGCTATCAGGCGCTGCTCAAGGACATGCCGGAACCCGGAGCGACCGAAGCCGCCATCCAGCTCGTTTACAGAAGCTATTACAATGAAATGGGCGGGAGCGGCGTACCGCCCGACGTCAAGGCCCACTCGAGCGATCCGGTAACCGGCAACGTCACCGCCTTCCGGCGCCCGCCGGCCCCGCGGCCCAAACCGGCTGGTGGTCTGGATGCCAAACCCCGGCTGCCGGTTGCGCTGATATTTGCCTGCCTGGTCGTGGTCTATGTCGGGATCCGTTACTACCTGCAGTGACGCCCGGGGCCTCGCTGGCGAATTGGCCCGCGACCCTGTGCGGCAAAGCCAGGCTCCCCGGCGGAAGCGCGCCTCAGCTTCGCCCCTTGACCCGGAAGATCACCGGCAGAGTGAAATTCAGTCCCTCGTCGGCGACGCGCGGCGGAGGCATCGGCACCGGATCGGATTTTCGCACCATGGCGAGCGCGGCTTCGTCGAAGGCAGCGTCGCCTGATCCCTTGACGATGCTGGCCGAGAGCACGTGCCCCATCCGGTCAAGCGCGAAGCTGACAAGGATCTCGGCGCCCTTTTGCGAGCGCTCCGCGGGATAGCGCTTGTGCTTGTCGAGATGAGCGATCAGTTCCTTCTGCCAGCTCGCACGCATGCGCTGCAGGCTTTCTCCGGTGCCTTGCACCGGAGCGACCGAACGCGGGCCTTCCGGAACGGCCTCGGTGCTGGGCGTGGCGGTCGCTTCGGCGGCGACGGATTCCGTTGAGGCCGAGGTTTCGACCGCGGCGACCTTGGGATCGTCTTCCTTGGGCTTCTTCGAATCGTTCGGCGCCACCACCCGATCGGGATCCTCGGTTTCGGTCGGCACTTCCTTGGGCAGTTCCGTTTCCTTGACCTCGGTCTTTTGCTCGGCCAGCGCCGGCGAAGCGACTGACGCATCGGCGTCCGGACCGGGCGGCAGATCGGTGGCTTCAAGGTGCGGCGATTCCATCTCCAGTCCGACCTCGATCGCGGGCGCGCCCAGCGAATCGTCCGGATCGTCGTTCTGCAGATGCACGACCGCCAGCGCCACGCCGCTGACATGAAGTGCGAGCGCAGCCACGGCCGCGAGAATCCACAGCCGCCGGGAAGGTTTTTGCTCCGTGTTGAGGTCGGACATCTCGCTCTCGCCGGCGCTCAGGGTTTGGGGCTTAGCGGCGCCGGCGGCGATTGCGCCGCATCCGG
>JAJYAH010000409.1 GCA_021779635.1 Pseudomonadota bacterium
GTATCGGCGGGCATACAAGTCGCGCACCTCGGAAGATGTCAGGAGCAGTGCGACCAGCTTTCCCCCCAGCAACTCGTTGTAAGGATGCACGGCGCCGCAGATGCTGACATCGGCTACTTCGCTCGAGAGGCCAGCCTTGCGGAATTCCGCCAAAGCGACATCCAATGCGCGTTGACCGCTACGCGTCGTGAAGAGTTGGTCGAGCGCTTTTTCGGGGGTGCGTTTCAGCTTAGCGCCCTGGAACATTCCCTTGGCAAACAGTAATTGCGATAGCAATTCTGCGCGCTTTCGAACGAACAGCAGGTCATCCGAGGCCGCCCGCCAATCCGAATCGGGCTTCGCGAAACGCAATTCGCCACGATGGGGGCGGACCTGGCCATCGAGTTCGCGATGTGCCTCGTAGTGAGCTCGCAGCTCGGATTCCCGTGCGAACGCCGCTCCGGCCGCTCGCTGTTCCAATCTTAGCGATGCGGTTTCGGTTGGCTTGGAAATCTCCTGCCGACTCGCCAAATCATCCCAGCGCGTAGCAGCAATCGAAGCATCGATTCGACCGAGGAGTGCCCGCCCCAACGCGTCGGCACTCCACCGGCCGTCTCGAAACCGCTCCTCTGCGGCAGGGCGAAGCCAGCCTATCCATTCGTCGCGCGGGCCCAACCGCATGACGGGGCTCGCGAGCATGGCGATCCCAATGATCGGCCGCTTGGGACGAGCCGCGTTCCGGACTAGAATCATCATCTGCCGGCCGGGAACCGATCGATACTCATGCGCCCAGGTGTGGCGGAAGTAACGCCAAATGTCTGTAAGGGCGAGGCCGGTCTCCGCACACTTTGCACCGGCCTCGCACACCTCCACGACTGGGTCGACTATGCCGGCGAGCGCATCTAGCCGATCTCCGTCAGAGAGACCCTCGACCGAGCGGAGGGCGCTGGCCAAGTCGGCACCGTCATCGATGAGATCGGCGATGGAACTCTTGCGGCCCCCTCGTATCGTGCGCCGCTCCATGCGCGCCAAGAAGTGGCGGACTGATGGCTCCCGCAACTGTCGCATGCGCGCGGTCTGAAGCGCGTCTCGGACGCGCGCTTTAACGTCATCGACGCTCTGTAGGCCGTTGCGGGTGATCCCGGGTGGCTCAAAGGTGATTCGGTCAGAATCAACGAGCACTCGCCATCCTTGTTCGCAGAGGTCGGCGACGAGGAGGCAGATGGCTCGCAGTTTGATGCTGTCGCCGTCATCAACATAGCGACGGGCAAGCGCACGCAGTTCGTCGGCGAAGCTGGGAGGCAGGCCGGACCCGAGGTTGAGGAGGTCGTGGAGTTGCTTACGCTCACCCGCAGCTAAGAAAGGGGAGAATGCGCGGGACCGGCCGGGACCAAAAAGCTCGTCGTCGGTGGACAACCCTATCACCTCAGAATCAGTATGGGCCGCGTTGCCGCGGCCCCACAGCCTATCGCAGAATGGCCGTCTTGAGGCTAGCTAGGTTCGTCACGCCAGGAGTGCTGTCCGACATCCTGGTCTTCCCCAAATCGAAGGTGTGCGGCTAACGCACCAAGTGCTAAGTCGAGGCGATTGGACCAGGACGCCAGTTGTGCCTGACTTCGCGATTTTCCTTCTTCTGGCTCGGTCAGCATTACATCTCCCAAAGAGAAAAGAAGAACCTCAAGGGACGATCTTAATTCTGGCGTCGATACCGGGCCATCATATATCTCTTCATAAAATCTGTGGGAGGTGTTCAAATATAGGGTCCGCGCGCCGCCATGTCGCCCGACTCGGAAGAACGGCTGGCAAGGTGCTCTCTCGAACTCGACTCGGTAGGGGGAAACGCGTAGCGCCAGATCCCATTGGGGGTTCGATAGGCCACTATCGCCCATCGCGCTGGCGGCACTCATGGCCCTCTCGGACAGACGCCGTTCGCCATCGCGAGGGGAGAGCGCTTCCAGACGACGCGCTACCTTGGCGTCTTTGACCTTACTTCTGAGTTGCTCGATGGCCTTCGGCAAACCTGCTTGGCGGAGGAGATCCCAGATGAGCGGCGATACCGAGACTTGCTGCTTTGAAGTCGTAACGCCAAATGCTTCATCGAGCGTGGCAGAAAACTCTACCTCAACCTTGATATATCGATCGTTGTTGATGAAGGTCGTCCATGGCGTCCGAGTCTGCACATCGAGGAGTCGACCATTCCGGCTGAAGAGCAGGCCGTGATAGTCCTTCAGGATTGAAAATCGCGCATTCGCGTTTAGGCCGACCGCATCGCGCTGCTTATCCACCGAACCAAAGCTGGGCGGCAACCACGCATAGCGGAGCACAATTGCTCCCATATAGGCCATGCCTTCTGGATCGCGGACCTCGATCCGCACGGGATCAAAGGCCTGGGCCCGCTCTTCATCAAGATCGAACAGGTGAAATTCGGGCGTGAGGAAGAGCGGATCGATCGGCTCGACATAGGCCCCGTCGACGAAGATCGCAGCCTCTCCCCGAAGCTTATGATAAGTCACACCAAATTGGCGGCAGAGATTATCTCTCAGTCCTTGAGCCGTTGACCACTCTAGGCGATCCAATTTGTCGATGAGAATGACCGTGCCCGACGTCCATCCTTCCGAGTAGGTTTCAGCGATATGATCCTGCACAAAGGAAGGAAGCGAACATGCCCTTGCCTCGGGGACGACAATTTCACCTTGCGTGTCTGTGTATTTCCCTGCGGTAATTCCATCAAGATCGAGACACACGGCATGAAGGCTGCCGCCATTGACTTGGGAGATGACTGTGAAACGACGTCCGAGGCTAACAGATGAACACGGTAGGCCGTACCCATATCGGCCAAGACCACTGCGGTCGTTCTCCCGGTGGGTGCCCCCCCACATGACCGCCATTCGGATCATGTCTGGTTCCATGCCATGACCGTTGTCCACGATCGCGAGTTGGACCGGCTTCTTGTTTGACGCGGTGCCGTCATACCCGAAGAGAACATCGATGCGATCGGCATATGCCTGGATAGCGTTATCGATCAGTTCCGCGACTGCATCGCCATTGCTGCGATAGCCTAGATCGCGAATCCCGCGGACGAACGCTTCCGGCACCATAAGGCCGAACTTGGAGCGTCCATCATTTTGCCTGGCATACGCGCGCTGCGCCGCGAGGACGGGGCCAAAGCCCCCGCCCCGCAGCGATTGGTGCTGAACTGACATGGCTTACGCCGCCAAGCGCCAATTCGAATAGAAAGCAGCGATCCGTCGATTGAGACTGAACCGCGTGATGCCGAGGTTGATGGCTACGGTCGCAACGGGTTCATCGCTGAGGTAGATCAGCCGTAGCGCAACCCCCACCTCCCTAGGCGCGTGGCGAAGGATCTGCTCGGCCGTGAGGCGATCCTCCACATTCCTTTGAGCGTTGAGGGCGTTCGGATCGCTAAATAGGTCAAAGTCGATAGAGCGCTCACCAGCCTCGCTCAGAACGGTACAGCGCTGGACCGTTTGCTTGTCGGCGATGCGATCGACATGCTCGGCGGCGACCGCTTGGCATTCAGCCTTCGCGTTTGGCCGCGTGCGGGTACCGGGAGGAGCATAGCTCGCGCGAACTGAGCGAATTGCCGCCAGCACGGCGCGCCGGAATATGGCTTTGCCAGTTCGATGGGCGAGGGCGGCCGCGCCAGCTTCGAAGAGTTCAACAAAAGCCTGCCCGAAAACCTCGTCATGAAGGTCGTCAGGGAGAGCGGCGGCGTAGGCCTTCGACAGACGGCGCGCATAGAGACGAGCCTGAGTGCCAAGACGCTGCTGATTATAACGTTGGCCAGTGAGGGCCGCCTTGATCAAATCGTCAAGGGTAACTTCCGAGACACCGTTCTGCACGGAGTCCTCCTTTCGCTGCTGTTGCCTTCAAAGTCAGCCTGAAGGCCGTTGCAGCGTCCGGGGGACATGGCGGCTCATGGCCGCGCCTACACTGGTCTCGAGCTGGTACGCTTACTATGGCCACGATATCAGCCTGGCGAGCGCCAAGCTAGACCGAAAGAGGGGCGCTTAGGTGGGCGCCCCTCCTTCTCGTCACTCGGCCGCCGCCATCGCCGGCTCTTGCCCATGGTCGTCAGCCGGCATAGCCGCCTCGTCCGGGTGGTTGCCCGCGTCGCGCTCCGCCGTTTCTTCCTCGGCCGGCGCTGCTGCCTGCAGGAGCATCTTGTAAGCGTCGGAGAGGAATACGCTCCAAGCTCGCTCACGCTGGGCTTCGTACCAGGCGGCGCAGGCTTCGTCCTCAATGCCAAGTTCGGCGCGAGCCAGCGCAATCAACAGGACGTCCAGGGCCTGCTTCGCGTGGCCACCGCCCTCCAACCCGAGAAGCGGAGCGTAGAACGCTTGGAAGAAGGTGTGCTGACGATTAATCAGCACCGCAATTTGGCCGCCGGGCGCCCATTGGGGCTTATAGAACGGTCCGCGCGGCTCGTCGTAGAAGTCTACAACGTAAGGGCGGCGCTTAGCTTCGTCCTCAACGGCTTGGCGTGCCTGATCGATCGAGGTCTGGTCAACCTTGGCCCGGCGCTTCGCCTCCTGCTCCGCTTCCGCCCGCACTTTTGCCTTGTCGCGCTCCGCGACGCGCGGCTTCTGGCCGGCAATCGAGTCTGCCTGGGCGGCGACCTTCTCTGCGACGGTCGCAGTGGCCGCTTTCCTGGCCTCGCGTTGGCGCTGCTTTTCCTGCTCCTCCTTGCGCATCTTGCTCTGGTGGTTATTTTCCCGATTGAGCGCGGCATCGATGCCCTCAAGCGCAAACAGGCGCCAAAGATCCTCGATCGGACGGACGGTCTGCTTGTCGTTGGTGATCCCGAAAATTTCGTCCAGTTGCGGATCAAACCGCACTTCGACACCCCAGTGATAAGCATACGACTGGAGGAGCGGCCATTTGCCCAAGCCCTTTGACTGATCCCTCATCGATTTTGGGAATACGTCGACCGTTTCGATCTCCCGACCCGCTCGTACGAACGACATACCGCGCCTAGTCTTGCGGATCTCGAAGCGGCGATGGCTATCGGTCTCGATCTTGGCCTTCGAATGTTCGGCAAACCCGTACGGAAAGCGGGCGACACGGACGTAGATCGCGCCTGCCGCCTCAAGCGAAGGGTCATTTGGATCAAGTTCGGCGACGCTTTCGACCTTCGTCAAAGCGAGCACGCCGTCCTCGTCCCGCGCATATTTCACCGGGATGTTCCAGTCCCGGCTCATAATCGAGCCGCCCTTCTCTTGGGCCCGGAAATATCGCGCCTCCGGCTCAAGGAAGAGCGGGTCGACCGGTTCAACCTTAGTACCGTCGACGTTGAGGCTGACCTTCGACAAAAGGTAGCGGTAAGTCACCCCGAAATCGTCAACGAGGTGCTCCTTCATCAAGGCGGGCTTGCGATACGAGATGCGGTCAGGCTCGACCCAGACCACAATAGTGCCGTGGTCAAACGCTAAGCCCTGCTTGTCCAGGTAAATCTGGACAAAGTCCGGAAGAGGCGCCTCCGCCGGGTCCGGAATTGACTGAAGCCCATGGGCCTTGACGTCGCGGGCGTCGAGCCACGCCTTGGTGACGGCGGTCGCTCCCGCAATTTTTGTGTAGACTTCCACGAGGCGCGTCTGGTTGATCGAGGCGTTGGGCAGGCCGAAGCCGAACTTGCCGATAAAGTCCGGTTCGTCGAAGTGGGTGCCAGACCCCCACGAAAGGGCGTACTGGGCCATTCGGGGGATCATGCCTGACCCATTGTCGATGAACGCGATGGCGCTGATTGAGTCGGCACGCTGATGCGCCCTCAACTGCTTGGGGCGCTCGAAGCACACGTCGACCCGGGTTGCCCCGGCTTCCGTAGCGTTATCGATGATCTCTCGTGCTGCTGCGGCGGTGTTCCGGTAGCCGCTACGCCGCTGCGACTCCAATGCCTGTGAGGCGTTGAAAAGCGGGAACGCATAGTTCTCCGGAAGGCGGGCGAGGTATTTCTGCTGACGCTCGACCTCGGTCAAAAGACGGTCGCTTGTCGTATCAAGGTTGGTAATGGGGCTGCTCATAGGTTCTCTCCGGGTTCACGGCTCATGGCCGCTGGGGACAACCCACTATAGCCAGGCATTTTCGGCCTCGTGCGGACGATCAGCGAAAAAACTGAGATGGCCGGATTTCGACGTCGCGAGCCGGCGGTTGCGCACGGCAAGCCAACAATGCCCTAGCTTCATTGCCGGATGGTCTCTGCTCTGGACGACAAATCGGTGTCCGCGTCGGCTACGGTGGACACCATGTGGACACCAGAGCGGAAAAGCGAAAGGCCGCCTTGCGGCCGCCTTCTTATAACGCTCTGATTTCCCTAGATAAATCTGGAGCGGGCGAAGGGATTCGAACCCTCGACCCCAACCTTGGCAAGGTTGTGCTCTACCCCTGAGCTACACCCGCATCCCGCCGACGTCACCGACGCCAGCCATCGGCGCTGCCGACGGACGGGCTTATGGCGCAGGCCGAAATAAAATGCAACTCCCCTTCTGGCCCGTTTTGGCTT
>JAJYAH010000410.1 GCA_021779635.1 Pseudomonadota bacterium
TACGGGCGGCCTCAGCGCCCCCGTCAGCTTCGACAATCCGAAGCAACTCGCGGGAACCGCCGTCGGCGTCTACCAGTTCGACGTCAAGGCCAACGCGTTCAAACAGCTTGCTGATTTCAAACAGTACTGAAAGCGCGGCAATGTTGACGCGTAAGTTAACCCCACGGGCGTTTTGCCCGGGATACAAAGCATGCGTGGCGGTGAACTGCGACGCGTCCTTCTAGATCTGAAACTGACGTTCTATTCAGCCATTGACCATGTGAGCGCCGACTTGGGTTCCGTATACTCACCGCGTTACGGGGAAGCGATGAAAAGCGTCAAGCTTGCCGAAACAGAGTCCATGCGTTCGTGTACCCAGCTCCTACGGTTGTAAACTCTCAGGATCGGGCCGCGCATGCGGCCCGATGAAACTGAGCGCACATCTCCGATCGATCCACGACGCGACTGCCGGCACCATTCCTGCGAGGGGCCGGGCATCGATCGCACTTCGAGGTACAGAATGAAGGCCCTTCTCAGTGAAGTTAGCGGAGGCCCCGAGACGCTTGGTGTCGCGGAGCTGCCGGATCCGGAAATTGGGCCGGGCCAGGTCATCGTCGACGTGAAGGCGTGCGGGGTCAATTATCCGGATTCGCTCATCATCAGGGATCTTTATCAGTTCAAGCCGGATCGGCCATTTTCGCCAGGCGGTGAAATTGCTGGCGTTGTATCCGCGGTTGCATCGGACGTGGACCGCGTAGCGATCGGCGATCGGGTTGTGGCCCTAACAGTGTGGGGCGGTATGCGGCAGAAGGTTTGCCTAGACGCAGCCCGTGTAGTGAAAATGCCGGATGCGATGCCGTTCGATGAAGCGGCCGCCTTTCTGATAGCATACGGGACATCGCATCATGCACTGAAGAACAGAGCAAAGCTCACGGAGGGCGAAACACTTTTGGTGCTCGGCGCGGCGGGCGGTGTCGGTATTGCAGCGGTCGAGATCGGCGCAACTTGGGGTGCACGCGTGATTGCCGCCGTTTCGTCTCAGGAGAAGGCTGATTTCTGCAAGGCGCATGGGGCAACCGAGACGATAATCTATCCCTCCGGTCCCTTCGACAAGGACGGGCAGAAAGCGCTCGCGGGACTGTTCAAGAATGCCTGCGGCTCGCGAGGCGCCGACGTGATCTTTGACGTCGTCGGCGGGGCTTACGCCGAAGCCTCGCTTCGAGCGATCGCATGGGAAGGTCGTTACCTGGTGGTCGGGTTCCCGGCGGGGATCCCAAAGATTCCGCTAAACCTGCCGCTATTGAAGGGCTGCGATATCCAAGGCGTGTTTTGGGGCGAGTTCGTCAACCGCGATCCCGAACGCCATCAAGCTAACCTCGAAGATCTGTTCACACTTTATTTCTCGGGCAGGATCAGGCCGAGTGTGTCCAAGCACTTCCCTCTGTCTGAGGCCGGGGGGGCCATTGCGCTTCTGGCGAGTCGCAAGGCGACGGGGAAAATCGTCGTTACGATGGACTAGGCGCCCAACGCCCAAGTTTGCCGCCTAGGTTTGTGCTCGACCTGGGCGCTCACGATCGCAACATGTGTAACGCCCGCCTTTGTGTGCGTTACCGAATTCTGAAGCGCCACTTTGTCCATCCTCTCGGCACTTCCGCCTCGGTCCCGTGAATGAGTAACGTTCACGGGACCATTCTTCTCTTGATTGCGTGGCGAGACGCTCAACCGTCGGCGTCGCAGATACGCCATTTCGGGAGGGCGGAGCTAAAATGCTGAAGACCGCATCCATGGAGAAGACGTGGGATTTCATTCAACGGCTCGATAGGGCAAGCGACGAACGAACAATTGAATCGATTCTGCATGAGATCGTATGTCCATTGGGATTTACCTCGGTCTTCGGTGGCGTCGTTCCGACCAAAGTCGTTCCCCCACAGGAAATTGCGAGCCGAACTCTGCTTCAGAGAATGCCGATAGGGTGGTCGAAGCGATACAATCAACGGGGCTATTTGTTTCGCGATCCCATCGTTGAGCGGCTCTTGATTGACCGTAGGCCGTTTTTTTGGAAGGACGCCTACGCATCGTCCGCGTTTGAATCTAATGTTGACTTGATCCGAGGCGAATCGTCGGAATTCGGACTTCGCGGCGGATTTGTTGTACCGATCTCGCTGTTGGACTGTAATACGGCGACAGTGTCATTTGGAGGCGCCGAAACCGACCTCAGTCCTGAGACGCAGTGCCTACTCGGCTTCGTCGCGAGTTGCGCGATCGGTCAGTTGTTGAAGCGGCGTTGTAGTGCTCATCGGGCGCGTGGTCGCATCTCCGCGCGAGAGTATGATTGCCTCCTGTGGGCGGCGGAAGGCAAGACGGATTGGGAAATTGCCGTGATTCTCGGTATTTCGAGACCCACGGTGACCAAGCATATTTTGTCAGCGCGCGAGAAGCTTGGTGCTGTGACCAAGGCGCATGCAATTGCCATTGCCCTACGAAAAACGATCATCCCCTAAGAATTGCGGAATTGCTCGACTCGAACCGAGTCCAAACGGAACGATGCGGTTGGGATACGCAACTACAACTCGTTTTGACGTTCTGATGGTCGGCATCATTCATGCGGTGTTGAACAGCTAAAGTGACGTTGTCGATTTCGCCTATTCTCGATTCATCCAATCTCGGCGCCTTCATCGCCGAACGACCGATGCAGCGAACTGAGAACGTTCGCTGCCTCAACGACAGGTGCCGAGCCGTGCTGGGAGGATTTCAGAACGCCCAGCATCGCATCGAATTTCTCGTCCTGCCTTGCACTGGACGAAGCGAGAATATCGCGCAAATCGCACATCTCGCCGATCGGGGCAGGTTGCGGGCCGAGCGATAACACGTTCAGCGACCGTCTCGACGAAGGCAATGCTGCGGCTGACGATACTGCGTTCGTGTTCGACGGCTTTCGCTTAGGCGCGTTTGCGGTTGACGTCTTTCGCTTGGCAGCAGGCGAGTCCTCTGTCACGTCGCTTTGGCCGCCGTGATCGCTCCGGCCGTCTATCGCGCCACCAAGAGGTTCGTCGACCCAGGCTCGAAGCTTTGGAAGCGCCGGCGGCGCTCCCAGCGTGGTCTGGTACAGCCGACGGTATGGCTTATCGATATAGTGTCTGATCTTCGTGAGCTCGAACGATGGCGAGTTCTTGATCATCAGGATCGAAAGGCGCGCCGACATCTCCCGCAGCTCGAGCGGGCTACGCAGCGGTCGCGGCGCGAAATGCGGTGTCCAGACGCGCGGCGCGAAAATCCCCTGTCCTGGCCGCATGACCGGCGTCTTGTAGACCTGCGTCGTCTCGCCGAGCATCTCCGACACGAATTCCGACGTGTCGAGATCGTTGATCTGGATGAAAAGCTTGATCTGCGAGCCTGAAACGGTCGTGATCCGCGTGCTCTTGCCGTAGAGCTCGTCGAGCTGAGCGATGTCCTGCATGATGATCGCCATGCGGAAACCATAGCCGGCGGATATCGTGATTTTGGAGACCAGCGAGTCCATGCGGCCGACGTGATAGAATTCGTCGAGCATCAGCAGGACCTGGTGCGGCTCGTCATCGCCCGGAATCTTCTCCATCAGCAGATCGTGGATCTGCTGGAACAGGATGCGGATCAGCGGCCGGAAGATGGAAAGCTCCGCGATTGTGCAGCCGATGAAAATGGTCATGCGCTGCCGGCGAAGCTCCCGGATGTCGAAATCCGACGTCTCGGTCGCCGCTGATATCAGCCCATTGTTCCAGAGCGACATCGCCATGTTGACGTTGAAGACGGCGCTGTTGCGGGTCTCTGGCTCGAGCGCGATATATTGGTTGAAGCTGTCGACGATCCAGGTCGGCAGATGGTCTCGTTCCGTCTTCACGATGGCGCGCAGGACGGTCGATATGTCCCGTCCCGTCGTCGTCATGCGCGCAACCGTGCGCATGTGCTGGGCGCTCGCCGTGAGCGGCGAGGCAAGCACGTAGCCGATCAGCGCCGACAGCAGGAGCCTCCCAGCGCCCGCCCAGGTGTCGTCCGCCTTCTCCGGGATGACGAAGGAGGCGACGACCAGACAATCTGTCGCCATGCGTTCGTCGCGCCGCACGAAATCCAGCGGATTGTACCGATGCGTGTCGGGCGAGCCCGGCGAGAACATGAAGACCTTGTCGCCTTGTCGCGTCCGGTGGTTCGCCAGCGCGTGAAAATTCTCGCGCTTCGGATCGAAGAAGACAGCCGATCCCTGCCAGAGATAGCCGTTTGGAAGAACAAAGCCCGTGCCCTTGCCCGATCGCGACGGACCCACGACGAGAATATGCGCCGGCTCGTCCGACCGGATGGTCACGCCGTTCAGCGTTCCAAGAATAATGCCGTGCTTCACGGTCAATCTGGCCTTCGCCACTTCCATCAGCGTGCCGAACCGAGCCGCGCCATAGGGCATCTGTCGGCGGTTGACCATTCCGAAGATCAGACCGGCTGCGCCGAGCGCGACAACAGAGGTAGCGGCATAGCTAGCGCGGATCAGCGCTTCGAATTGCGTAGGAGGATAGACCAGGCGCTCGTAGAAATGGCGCAATGCGACAAATGCAAAGCCGGCGGAACGATCGGCGTTCTGCATCTTGAGAAGCGCCCAGCGGCTGGCGCCCTCGCTCGGAAAGCGCGCCGGCGACCAGCGCAGGCCCACCACGACCTCATAGGCCAGGCTCCAGAGCAGCCAGAAGGCCAGCAGAGCCAGGAGGGCGATCCCGATCCTATAGACGACGACGCGCGCCACTTCGGTCCCCTGCCCTCTCCTGTCGCCATTCCGAAAGCTTAGAAAAATGAATCGCCGAGGTTCCGCGCCAGCCGCCGATCTTGGTCTGTTGAATCACAATCGGCAGAACGGATTTGATGTAGGCGACGATTTCCTCGCGCTTCAGGCCGAGGCCTGCCTGCATCACCATGAGTGCGAGCTGCTCGAACGCGCCGGCGGGAGAATCGGCGTGGACGGTCGTGATGGAGCCGGGATGGCCGGTGTTGATCGCCCGGAGGAAGGAATAGGCTTCCGCGCCCCTGATCTCGCCGAGGAAGATGCGGTCCGGGCGCAGGCGGAGCGAGGCCTGCAACAGCATGTCGACGGTTACGCGCGCCTCGCCCTGATCGCCCTTCGAAGCGACGAGCGGCAGGTAGTTTTTCTGGATCGGCTTGACCTCGCGGGTGTCCTCGATGGTGATGATCCGCTCGTCCTCCGGAACTTCCTTGAGGATGGCGTTCAAAAAGGTTGTCTTGCCGGAGCTTGTGCCGCCCGACAGCAGGATGGAATAGCGGTTGACGACGGCCAGCCGTATGAAGTCCTCGATGCGGCCGGCGTCGAGATGCTCGCAAAGCTGGCGGTCGACCTCCGACAGCGCGCCCTCGCCCGTCGTCTCAACCTTCCGGAACGAGCCGAGGCGGCGATAATCGTCGAGCCGCATCTCCTTGATGACCTGCTTGCGGATTGCAAAGGCCCCGCCAGCAGTCGTCGCTGGCGGAATGACCCCCTGAAACCTTTCGCCGGTCGGCAGGGCCGCGGACAGCAACGGATGCTCCTCATTGACGCTCTGGCCGGAATGGCCGGCGACGCGCTCGGCGAGATGCCGGATCGCGTGTTCCGTCAGACCCTTGACCTCGTGCCGCTCCATGGCGGCCTTGCCGAAGCGCTCGACCCAGACCTCGCCCGGTCCGTTCGCGCAGATCTCGACGACTTGGGTCTCCTCGAGCCAGGGGCGGATCGGATCGAGCGCCCGGTCAACGAAGATTGTCGGACTTCGCGCCGGCGCGTTCACGTCTGATCTCCTGCAGGGCCTCTTTCACCGGATCCGGATAGAGGGAGGAAAAATCGAGATCGCGGCGCACGAAGACGATGATGCGCGATCCCTGGTCGAGATAGATGGTCGGCGGAATGTTGATGGAATTCTTCAACGCTTCCTGCGCGATGTTCGTGAGCGTCTGCGACACGTTCTGCGCCCCGATCTGGCGCGCCTGCAGCGCGAGCTGGCTCTGGTTTGCGCCCGTCTGGATCTGCGTCACGGCGCCCGTCGTCGGATCCGTTGTCGTAATCGTCGAGCCGTTGTTATTGTTGGCGGTCGTCTGGCCCCAGGAGCTGAGGAATTGCGCCGCGCCGCCGACGATCGACAGCATGATCGCCGCGCCGAAGCGCTCGACATAATGGTTGTCGACGAAGCCGGTATTGCCGGCGCGGCCGAGATCGTCGGTTCCGTTCGAGCCGAGCTGGACCGAGACGCCGTCGGAGCGCAGAAGCCGCGTCCAGACGACGAAAACGCGAGTCTGCCCTTGCGCCAGGCCCGATTTGTATTCGCCGACGAGGCGGCTGCCGGAGGGGATCAGGATGCGGTGGCCGTCGAAGGACCAGACGTTTTCGGTGACGACGGCGCGGACCATGCCCGGCAGGTCGCTTTGAAGGGCGGTCTCCAGCACGCCACGGATCAGCGTGCCCTGCGCGACCAGTGCGTCGATCCGGTCATTCTTGACCGCCTTGGAGATTTC
>JAJYAH010000411.1 GCA_021779635.1 Pseudomonadota bacterium
TGAGCGGAGCCGCCAGAAACACGCCGACGGGCCCAAACAGCAGGCCGAAGACCAACGTTGCGAACAGCGTGAGCACCGGAGGCAGTTCCACAGCTTCGGCTTGAACCAGCGGCGTCACCAGATTGCCTTCCACAGTGAATACCCGCATATAGCGCCGCAACATAGAGCGCCGGCATCGGTCCCTGGACGGCGGTGATCAGGATGCCTGGAGCCGACGCCGGGATCGGGCCGACATAAGGAACGAAGGCGAACGTCCCTGCGGTCAGGCCAAGAGCGAGGGGTGCCGCAACGCCCAGCAATCACAGACCGAATGCCGTCGACGCGCCGACGAATTTCATCGTCACCTATTGGCCCATCAGCCAACGTCCCAGTGTATCCCCCATACGATCGAGCACGTCGCCGATCCGTGCGCGTCGATCCCGCGGAACAAGCTGCAACAGGCGGTGACGCTATCGCTCGGACTGTGCCGCCAAATAGACCGCCGCAAAGAGCAGAACCGCGATATAGGCGGTTGTACGCAAGACGGAACCAAACAAAGCGGCGATATATCCTGCGGCCTGCCCGGTTGCGCCGGTGAGGCTCATATCGCGCGCGCGACCGAGCAACCATCCGCGCCAGGGGTTGGCGCCGAAGTCCTGGACAAATTGGGACAGGCCTTTCGGAAGGGTCTCGACAAGAAAGTCAAACTGCGTCGCGATCCGGGTGCCGAAAAGCCAAGCCGCGGAGCCGAACAGGACAAGAAACGCCAGAACCACAGGACCGATGGCCCAAATTTCCGGTATAGGTGTCCAGCGGCTCACCACGCGAGCCAAGCGCCGCAACATAAGGGCTAGAAGCGCAGTTCCGAACGCCAGGATGAGAACATCGGAAAGCCGCCAAGCCGCGAACACGCTCGCAACAGCGAGAGCCACGAGCAATAGCTGGCGCACGAATCTCCTGTCCGCATGCGCGCCTGGTTCCCTGGGTTTGTTCCGGAATTCTCAGCATGACCGCGCGGCTTAATGCGACGTCAGGCAGCAAACAGAGATTGACGCAAGAATTTCCCGGGTCACGTCGCCGAAGATCCATTCACCCGACCGGCTGTGGCCGTAGGCGCTGCCACCAACAGGTCGGCTCCTTCGTCCAGCGCAAACTGGAACAAATGGTTCGCGTCAGACCTGTCACTATGAAGAATCGGCCGAGGATCGGCGGTGATCTTGTGCCGCGCCAGATAACCGACGACGTCATTGATTCGGGCTGCGCCGCGCGGGTATCCTTCGAGGCCACGACGACATGTTCGGCCCGTAGCGTGGCGATACCCGGCGCAATAAGCAGCGCGGGCCTGCCGAGCTTGAGAAGAACCTCGCTCGGGTCGAGAAATCGGTAATTGTCATAGCGGCCCTGGGTCTGTTGTCCAATGATGACAGGATCGGCACAGCGTGCTTCGCGCACCAATGCGTCGCCCGGAAAATCCAGCGCCGTACGTCATGCGATATTCCGACGATCCACTCCAGCGACGCCACGGAACCAATCTCCTCGCTTCGTAAGCGGCGCCGCCCGAATCTGCTTTATGTCGGCTTCCGTCGCTTCCTCTATGATCACGCCCTCAGCGACGAACGGCGGAGGAACAGCACGGGCCGAGAAACCGATCAGCGCTGCATCGAACGTCCTTGCAAGCTCCGAGGCCATTCGAACCCTCTGTTCCGGAATACCTTCGGTTTCGATATAGACCATGAGGGATGCATAGGACATCAGATCGCTCCTCGGAAGGAAAGCCACAGGCTGCCCGGTCTCGCCGAACCCACTATTGATGCATCTCAAATCTACCTTGGTCGGGCAGTGCTAGTTGACCACCGCAGTCAGACATCCGTTTTCTGACGTTCGACAACAAAGTGTCACCGAATGCCCACTGTTCCGCACATCGAAAGGCATTTCATGGCGACCGAAACCGTGCGGGATGTCGTGATCGGCATGGCGGACGGATTGACGGTCCCGTTCGCCCTGGCGGCCGGGCTTTCCGCGGCGGTATCCAGCACATCGGTAATTGTCACCGCCGGACTCGCCGAAATCGCCGCAGGAGCGATCGCGATGGGCCTTGGCGGATATCTGGCGGCCCGCACCGATGCACAGCATTTCGCGTCAGAGTTGTCGCGGGAGGGATGGGAAATCGATAACAAGCGCGAGTTTGAGCTCAATGAGGTTCGCGAGGTTTTTGCTGAATACGGACTAGCCGGGGCCGCACTCGAAAGTGTGGTGACCTCGATCACGTCGGATCGCAGGCGCTGGATCAACTTCATGATGCGATTCGAACTTGGCCTGGAGAAGCCGGACCCAAAGCGCGCGCCGATCAGCGCGGCGACGATCGCGGTGTCTTATCTGGTAGGCGGTCTGATCCCGCTGCTGCCTTACATGCTGACCAGCAGCTTGACGGAAGCTTTGAAAATCTCGGTGTTAACGACGGGGGCGGCACTTCTGATTTTTGGAGGCGTGAAGGGACACTTTACCGGCCTCAACCGACTCGTATCTGCCGGTCAAACCTTGCTGGTTGGCGGACTAGCCGCAGCGGCGGCCTTCTGGCTCGCTCATCTGTTCGGTTAATTGATTCAGGACCTCGAAAGCTGCAGTCCCGCTCAAACACCGGGCGATATCGAGACTAAATAGGGCCGCGCTGAACGCGGGTTTTCGAGGTGCACATTTTGGCGGTTTAAAACTGCTCGGAGAAGGTAAAATGAGCATGGTCGAGGTTACATATTTCTCTGATGTCTTGTGCGTCTGGGCATACATCTCGCAAGCTCGCGTCGATGCAGTCAAGGAAAAATTCGGCGACAAAGTTCAGATAAAGCATCAGTTCTGCTCGGTTTTCGGCGATACCGCCCGCAAGATCACCACGACCTGGAATGGCAAGGGCGAATATGACGGGTTCAATGCGCATTTGCGACAGGTGGCGGCGCGGTTTCCGCACATCGAGGTTCATCCGGAGGTTTGGTTGAAAACGCGGCCCGCTGCATCCGCGAGCGCCCATCTGTTCATGAAAGCTGTCGAACAGTGGGACCGCGATGTGGGGATGGTTCGAAACCAGTCTTCAGAGAGCATCTTCGATAAGGTGCTGTGGGCTTTCCGTTGCGCGTTTTTTCGGGATTGCCGAGACATTGCGCGCTGGGACGTTCAATGTGAGATAGCCGAAGCATTCGGCGCCGATATCCGCGCTATCGAACGGTTTATTCACACCGGTACCGCATTCGCTCGGCTGGATGCGGACTACCACGACGCCGACAAGATGCGAATTGAAGGCAGTCCGAGCTTCGTGCTCAATGAAGGGCGCCAGAAGCTTTACGGGAATATTGGATTCCGCTTGATCGAAGCAAATATTCAAGAGCTGTTGCGTACACCTCAGACGGAGGAAGCCAGTTGGTGCTGACTCCGTAACGCTTGATGGGGACGAGCTCCCTGAACTCGTATCTATTGATCCATCGCAACGAAGCATCTCCCCGGCATGGCTATTAAATATCAGCGGACACCTCCAGTGAAAAAGACTGCAGGGAAGTCGAATCGGGAATGGAGATGATGCTCGAATATGACGTCGTGGCGAAACACACAGATGCGCACGGAAGCGTGGCCCGCTGCAAAGATGCAGAGGTGAGGCTTGACACCGACGTCAATGGCCGGAAGGACGCCTTCAATCCCGCCGAATTGTTTCTCGCGGCCATCGCAGCGTGTATGATCAAGGGCATCGAGCGCGTTGCGCCGATGCTCCATTTTCAATTTCGCGGCGTCGAAGTTCGCCTTCACGGTGTCCGTCAGGACAGTCCGCCATTCATGTCGTCGATTTCGTACGAGCTGATCGTGGACACGGACGAAGACGATCGGCGCCTCGATTTGCTGCATCAGAACGTCCGCAAATACGGAACGATCTCCAACACGGTGGCGGCAGGGACAAAGCTTGAGGGCAAGATCGTTCGAGCCGGGATTGGTTAGACGTAAAATTTTGCAATGCACTCTGGAAAAACGGAGATGACCATGGTCAATAAGGAAGTCGTGATCTGTTCGCCCGTTCGCACCGCCATCGGCACATATGGTGGCGCGCTGAAGGATATGCCGGCGGTCGATCTCGGTGCCGTCGCCATCCGCGCGACGCTAGAGCGCGCGAAAATCGCGCCCGCTGATATCGACACGGTTGTCATGGGCAACGTGATTCAGGCTGGCAATAAAATGAACCCGGCCCGACAGGCGGCCATCAACGGCGGAATTCCGGTCGATGTTCCTGCGATGACGGTCAACCGCGTCTGCGGCTCGGGTGCCCAAGCGATTGCGAGCGCGGCACAGGAGGTGATGCTCGGCTTGGTCGATAGCGCGGTAGCCGGCGGGATGGAGAACATGGACCGTGCCCCGTATCTCATGGGCTCCGGACGCTGGGGATACCGCATGGGCGACGCGCAGATATTCGATGCGATGCTGATGGACGGCCTTAACGACGCCTTTTCCGGTAGGCATTCCGGATGGCACACCGAAGACCTCGCAAGCTCGCACCAGATCACCCGCGAAGAGCAAGACCGTTGGGCTGAACGCTCGCAAAAACGCTTTTCGGCAGCTCAGGCTGCCCGCAAGTTCGCCTCGGAAATCGCAGCAGTCGAAATTGCCTCGCGCAAAGGCTCGGCCAAGTTCGATAAAGACGAGCACAATCGGCCTGACACCACGCTGGAGCGCCTCTCGAAGCTGAAGCCCGCATTCCGCAAAGATGGCACCATCACTGCCGGAAATGCACCAGGACTCAATACCGGCGCGGCGGCGATGATCGTGGCCGATCGCGCCTGGGCCGACAAAATTGGCCTTGCGCCGATGGCGCGTCTCGTCGCCTACGGTATAGGCGCCGTCGAACCGGGCATGTTCGGATTGGGTCCGGTGCCGGCGGTCAAGCAGGCCCTCGCCCGTGCCGGCTGGAAGGTCTCGGACGTCCAGCGCATCGAGATCAACGAGGCCTTCGCGGCGATCGCAATTGCAGTCGCAAAAGACCTCGGTCTGGACCCAGACATCGTCAATGTGGAAGGCGGCGCAATCGCGCATGGTCACCCGATCGGCGCGTCCGGCGCGGTGCTCACGACCCGTTTGCTGCATTCGATGAAACGCGATGGTGTCAAGAAAGGTATCGTCACACTATGCATCGGCGGCGGACAGGGAATTGCGCTTGCGCTCGAAACTCTGAATTGAGCCGATCCAAGACTTGGGCCAATGCATTCATCAGGCGATTGGGCCGTCCGCTTTCCGGCGCGTCTGCATGCACTTCCACGCGACGACTCAGTTGGACGCGTAAACCGGCCTGTACTTGAGATGGATTTCAATGCCTCACTTTTTCGCTCTGGACGCTGCGACACCGTTTCTTTTTTCACCGGCAAGGGCGGCCGGGGGGCGTCCTGTCTTGGTCCACATTCAGGTTTGAAGATGCAGGAGGGCCGCTTTCGCAAGGCGCTTCAGGCCTTGGGCGATTCCAAACGGACCACCATTATCACTGGTCACCCGCGCCGACCGAGGCGCGATCCGCGAGGCGGCCAGAACGTCGGGCGAACTCGATGCGCTCAATCTCTCGAACCAGTTTCTCGCTGTGAATGGACGCTTCCACGCCACGGACCCAACCGATGTCGTTGCGGTTGCGCTTGAGCGGGATCAGGACGGGGCTCTGGCCGCGATGCCAGCGTCGCTCACGAAGCTGCCGAGAGACGAAATCCCGTTGCTTGGTTTTGATATCGTCGGCCTTACGACTCTCAGAGCGCTCTTGTCACCCTCCAATCCGCCTCCGATTGCTGCCACCGCGCAAGCCGGCGAGCCGGTTGATCTACCCGGCCTCGATGGGCTGGTCGATGAGATCGCGCTGGGCAACCGCGGCCTCATCATGGTCATGGGCAAGGGTCGCGTTGGAAAGACGACGATTGCCGCCGCCATCGCCGTCGGGCTCGCGAAGCGAGGCCACGCCGTCCACCTCAGCACAACCGATCCGGCAGCTCACGTAGCTTTCGTCGTTGATGGCGCGATGCCCGGCCTAATGGTCGATCGGATCGACCCAGTGGTCGAGACCGAACGGTATATCGCAAAAATACTGGCGACCCGTCGCCCTGAACTCGATGACCAGGGTATGGCGCTGCCGCGCGAGGATCTTGCTTCGCCATGCACCGAGGAAGTGGCCGTGTTTCATGCCTTCTCACACATCGTCGCGGAAGCCCGGGCCGCCTTCGTGGTGCTCGACACAGCTCCCACAGGCCACACCCTGCTGCTATTGGATGCGACCGGCGCTTATCACCGGCAAATGACACGCCAACTCGAACCGAGCGGACCTGGGCGATCGCGCGTATCTTCTGACTTTCCTCGCTCTTGACTTTGACTTCTCGATACCAGCCGATCCGCACCAGTTCGGCCAGACCTCGATCATCATTCTGATCGCTCTTGTTCATGCGTACGGACAAAGCCGCGTGGGCATGCCGCGCGTCGATGCAGACCACCGGAAGATCAACCCTACGAAGTTCA
>JAJYAH010000412.1:0-3493 GCA_021779635.1 Pseudomonadota bacterium
GCCTTGAATACGGCATCAAACTTCTTGCGTGACTTGGTCATATACGTGCTCCATCGGTTGTGACAGAGCAGGACGCTTCACACCTTAACATCTGGTCCTATTTCCGGGGTCCACTTCACGTAGGCTGCGATCTCCTTCTCTTGACTAAACAGCCTGGACGGCCTGATCCCTTTGAGAAGGGCCGCGTCGTCCTCAACGAACGGGTGGGCAATCTTTCGCCAAGCCAGTTGAAAGTCCGTCTTTCCGATTATCGCCTCGGGGGAGTCGACACCGGCAGCTTCCGCATAGGATTCGCTGCACTGGGTATATCTCCCACCCTTGTCCTTTTGCCAGGAAAAGAACTCACCAAGCGTATCGCTCGGACGACGTGCATTGCCAATTGCCATGATTGCAAGCGACTCCCACGCGTTCGGTGACGTCACTACTTCGACAACGACCAGTCTCTCCTGTGTTTTCGCCTCCAACGGGCGATTTCTTTTTCTATGTGATCAGCACACCGCCGTGACACCATGCAACTTTAGTTTAGGCTGATCGCATAATGCAAGTGTTACGCTAGTTGTGCTCGGAAGGCACCGCAATACGTATTCCCTACGGATGAAGGTCATCCGCACCGGTCCTAAATTGCTGAGGCTGAAGACGATGTGACGAAGACGTTCAATTGCCGCCCACTCATTAGAGGAGTGTTGGAATGGATCGATATCCCAAATACTTGCGCTACGGTAATGCGGAAAAACATCCTTCAGTGCTTGACCAGAATTTTCCGGTGATCGGAGATGAACCGCTCGCCGGCAAGCGCTTCTACCCCAGGATCAGAGCTCTCGAGCGGTACTTCGAAAACGAAGAGCAGAGCGTCCGCTTCGGAGCCGCTGCCTTCTGCGGGTTCTTGCACGACACGATCGCCGTCGAACACAACCTCGTGATTCCTGCTATCGCTTCGCTCCAGTATCTGCCGTTTCGCATCCCCGAACGTCCGATGGAGGATCTATTTCTTCTGGTGGCAGACGAGGGGCATCACGCAGCGCAAGCGGTGACTTTCCTGAACTCCATCGCTGAGCGGTTCTCGTTCGAGTATCAGGAGACTCGGGGAGCGTTACCGCTGTTTCTGAGCCGACTGAATGACATCAACTCAAAGCTCGACAGTCCTTCCCACGTCAACGTCAGCAACGTTGTTGCCGGCGTGGTCACCGAGACGCGCGTCTCCGTCGAACTAGGCGAGTTTTCGCGGAACTGCGACCTGGTCGACCAGGTTCGGGACACCTGTCGTTCACATCAGGATGACGAGGTAGTGCATGCGTCTCAATTTCGGGCGTTGGGAGCGTGGATGTGGGCTGCCATCCCGGACGAAACCCGCGACCTCGTATGCCAGCTTTTCGCCAAGGTCTTGATCGCCCGCAGCCTGCCGGACGTGGGAAGGATGGCGTTCTTCCTAGAGCAGGTTACCTCGATCGCGAAGGAGCGCTGCCGGGAAATCGTTAGGGACATCTACACTCCCGAACTCCTGGAAGCGGAGGTTCTACAGGCGGCTAAGCCCACGCTGCGCTACCTCGATGCGGTCGGCATTGCAAATACGCCGAACTTCCAGAAGGCCTACCGCGGGTTCGACTACGGTACGGCCTGATCGACGAACTGCAACGCGACCATCGATTACGAAGGAATAAGCCCATGAACGTTCTGATCTTTCAACACGTTGCCTGTGAGCACCCTGGCCAACTACGGTCGTACCTACGCCATGGCGGGGTGAACTGGCGCACCGTCGAACTGGATGAGGGCGATGCTATTCCCTCCCTTGAGGAGTTCGACGCACTTTGGGTGATGGGAGGCCCGATGGATGTCTGGCAGATCGACAAGCATCCATGGTTAGTTGCCGAAAAGGAGGCGATCCGTCGATGGGTCCGGGATCTCAAGCGTCCGTTTCTCGGAGTATGTCTCGGACATCAATTGTTGGCGGATGCACTGGGCGGCAAGTGCGAAGTCTCTCGAAGGCCAGAAATCGGGGTCCTTGATGTAGAACTCACGCCTGATGGATTGCGCGACCCTCTGTTTCGAGGCATGGAGCGAACTCAGAAGGTCCTACAATGGCATTCTGTGAATGTCGTTAGTCCACCGTCAGGCGCACTGGTGTTGGCGTCCTCTGCTGATTGTGCCATCCAGGCCATGAAGGTAGGATCGTGTGCGTGGTCGATCCAATATCATGTCGAGGCGGAGGCCGACACGGTTGAAAACTGGGGAGCTATTCCGGCATACCGCGACGCGCTTGAGAGGAGCGCGGGAGCCGGGAGCCTAACAATGCTCCGGGCCGCGGCCGCCGAGGCGTTACCCTCCATGTCCCGCACGTCGAAACTCCTCTACGATAATTTCACCCGGGCAGTCTCTCTCGCGAGAGTGTAGAGAGCTTTGCCGAATTCGGCCGTCGCCGTGCTGACACTTGTAACGGCGGTTTGGAGGCGACCCATTCTCCGGCCGTAGCTTAAATCGTGGGTTTTGGTCTAGAAAGGTCGAAAATGCTTTATCTTTCAACGGGGATTGACTGACACTCTCTCCTCTACACTCCCATGCAGCCGGTTCCGGAATCATCTGTTCAACCAATTGCAAGAATCGGATGTTGCTCAGGCGCGCAGCAAGCCCAGCCGCGCGAAGTCACCGCGCGAAACCACAAAGTTAAAACCTGTTCCCCGCTCAGGCTCTGCCAACTCCAACAGCAACTGAAAAGCCCTGGCTGAATCCAACGATGGCATTGTTTTATGCACGTTTACGCCCTGAACAAATCGCATCACGAAGCCGGCGATCACGTCAGCGGCCTGGATTCCTGCCGAAGTATGTGACGGACCAAAAGTGAGCTCCGCGCCTGCGGTCAATCCATAATCCGCGTGGGGCAAAGGCCACGACAGGCCCCGTTTCGAAAAGTCCTCAGTCGACCGCATTCCGTCCTGAAGTATGTGAGCATATTGCAGTTGTTCATCATGGATGATTCGAACCCGCTCCATCTTTCTCCGCCGAAAGAGATTGATGCGTGCATAGAGATTCGTAAATGACGAGAGATGCGGCAGCATCCAGAAGGGTCGCCCGGCTTTGGTGAAATCCGGTATGGGAAGAAAACTGTGAGGGTCGCGTTGCGGGCTTGCGATATCGTTTTCGAAATCCGTGATGCTGTCCGATACGATCTCGTGCACAAAGAAAGCATTGCTGTCGTCTGGCATTCGGGTCTGCAGCCAGGCGCTTAGTGCTTCGAATGCCCGCCGCGTCGATGGAATCGAGGGTTCGGTACAGGCCTCAATGTATGCCCGTATGATTGCGAGCGGCATCAGCGCGTAGAGATATTCCGAAACCTCATTCTTCATCCGGATCACGTCAGGCCGGCGTTCGAATTCGTCCGCAACCGGTGGAATAACGAAGTGATTGACCATTGTCGCGCAAATGAAAAAGTGCTTGTCGACGACTTCGATAAAGATTGGGCATCGCTGCTCGCCCAAATAAGTTGCGAGGTCTGCGGCGA